>JAPOON010000556.1 GCA_026713405.1 Gammaproteobacteria bacterium | reverse complement strand
TCTGGAGGCCGTACGGAGGGGCGGCTGGGGCCCCCGCCGGGCTGCGGTCGAGGAGCAACCGCCGGCTGGGTGCGAGGGGGTGATGTCCCGGGAGCCGCACCCAGAACGACTCCGTTTCCTTGGGGTGGCCGTAGTCGTGCGACGACACCGTGGCGTGCATCGCCCTGCACAGCCCGGAGTAGGCATTCTTCACCGAAAGGCTGTCCCGGTGGGCGTTGGTGACCAGAATCCTGCGGACGCCCTCTCGATCCAGCCAGCCAAGAAACGACTCGGCGCCCGGCCGGTACTGAATGAGGTGTGCCAGCTCATGGTGCAGCGCCACGATTTCCAGGCCCGTATAACGCGCCCAATAGTTCAGGCAGTAGAAGTCGATGGTATGGCGCGTGTCCATCATGTGCTGCAGAAGATCCTGCCTGGTTCGCTGCGTTGCCGATGGCCGGGCATCGCAGTACCTGTCGGGCACGAGCTGATTCCACAGGGTGTTGTCGTACTTGAGGTCCAGCAGCGTGCCGTCCATGTCCAGAAGCACGGTGTCGATGGAGTGCCAGTCGATCATCGGTACAGGTATACCACTTCATCGTCGCCCATACAGTCCCCTGAGCGCGTTCGGGCACCGAGAGCAGGTATAGGGTACGGGCATCCGGCGCGGGAATGCGCAGACGGCCGGCTGTTATAGTCCCGCCCTTTGTCTCGCCGGAAGTCTTTTCCATGCCCACAGCCTCATCCCCTGCTCTGTCTGAACACCTGATCGCCGCACTGGTCGACGTGACCCGCCGGGCCGGCGCGGCGATTCTCGAGGTCTACGAATCGGATTTCGAGGTGCAGACGAAGTCCGATGCATCGCCGCTCACCGCGGCCGATCTCGCAGCCCACGATGTCATTGCCGAGGCTCTGGCAAGCCTCACCCCGGAAATTCCGCTGCTGTCGGAGGAATCGGAGCCGCCGCCGTTTGCAGAGCGGCAACGCTGGCAGCGTTACTGGCTGATCGACCCCCTGGACGGAACCCGCGAGTTCGTCGACCGGAACGGCCAGTTCACCGTCAACATTGCATTGATCGAGAACGGGCAACCGCGACTCGGACTGGTCGGCGTGCCCACGCGTGCCCAAGTCTACTTCGGTTGTGTCGCCACGGGACGGGCGGAATGCCATGAGGACGGAACGACCCGTCCGATCGGCGGACGTCCGATGGCGGCAGACCGGCCGCTGACGGTGGTGGCCAGCCGAAGTCACAAGAACCAGCGGCTGGAGCGTTACCTGGATTCCCTGGCCGGGACGTTTCCGGGTGTGGAGCGGCGGGCCATGGGCAGTTCGCTGAAGCTGTGCATGCTCGCCGATGGCGGTGCCGACCTGTATCCGCGGCTGGGCCCGACTTCCGAATGGGACATCGCCGCCGCCCACGCCGTGCTGGCTGCCGCCGGTGGCGCGGTCTGGCGCCTCGACGGAGAGCCCATCGCCTACAACAAGCGGGAGTTCCTGAACCCGGATTTCATCGCGGTCGCCGACTCCGCCTTTCCCTGGGCAGACCGGTTACCTGACGCTAACACCTTGTAAAAAAAAATAAAAACGCGAAACAGCGAGCGTTCGGAACAGGTAGAAAGCGGGGCGGGGAGTTTGGCCTCAACTAGCCGGCGCTCCATGGTCGTGCGTTCGCCCTGCCGAAGAGAAATACACTGTATTTACATACAGCGCCGACTAGTGAGGCTTCCTAGAATGCCGAAAAATCAGAGAGAAAAAAAGACGGTTTCGGGGCCATCCGCGGGGCCTCGGAAAAATCATCAGAGACATCAAGAAGTTAGGCTGAACGATTCCATACTATTTTCACTTTTTGCGCTTACTTGCGACTTGCCTGGTGCCGGGTGACCAGGCCACGGGCCAGTCTGCCATGCCATGATTCCATCAAATGTGAAACGGCACGGCATCAACCGGCTCGAAATGCTCCACGGTGGGGAACGGGTCATAGAAGTGATGCAGCAAGCGCTTCCACTCCTGGTAGCGGGGCGAATTCCGGAACCCTTCCACATGGTCGGCCAGCGTCTCCCACCGTACCAGCAGCACGTACCGGAAGGGCTTCTCGATACATCGTTTCAGCTCGTGGGAAACATATCCATCCATCGATGAAACGATCGACTGAGCGCGTGCGAAGGCTTCCTCAAATTCACTTTCCTGTCCCGGCCTGACATCCAGCATTGCCAGTTCAAGAATCACTTTCCGGGCCCGCCCCGCTCACCAGCCTGCTGGCAGGGCAACTACGCCGCGCAGGGTGATCGTCCGTTTCCAGACCGGGTTTTCGATGTCGTCGAGGGTGAGGCCGGGCAGGCGGCGGAACAGGACATTCATGGCTTCGGCCGCCTCCAGCCGCGCAAGTTGCGCGCCGAGGCAATAGTGGACGCCGCCGCCGAACGACAGTGGCCGAATCCCTTCCCGGGTGATGTCGAGTTCGTCGGGCCGGTCGAATACCGCCGGGTCGCGGTTGGCCGCGGCGAGCAGGGCGATGATCTGGGTGCCCTTGGCGACCGGCATCCCCGCGAATTCCATGTCGGTGAGGGCGCCGCGGCCGGTAAGTTGCACGGAACTGTCGTAGCGCAGGAATTCCTCCACCGCCTGGGGCATCAGCGCCGGTTCGTTTTTCAGGAGGGCGAGTTGTTCCGGGTTGCGGTACAGGGCGAGCAGCGCGTTGCCCATCAGGTTGACCGTGGTCTCGTGCCCGGCCGCGAACAGCAACTGGATGTTGGCGGTAAGCTCCTGCTTGGTGAGCTTGCCGTGCTCCGTTTCGCTCTCCACCAGCGCCGTGATCAGGTCATCACGGGGATTGGCGCGCCGCTCGTCGCAGAG
>JAPOON010000555.1 GCA_026713405.1 Gammaproteobacteria bacterium | reverse complement strand
TGGTACCCGGCGGCCGGATCTGTTTCAGGCCCTCCAGGTAGATCGGCACCACCGGCACGTTGCGGTCCAATGCCAGGATGGAGACGCCGTGCTTGAAGTGCGACAGGTGGCGGCCGCGCGCACGCGTCCCGTCCGGGAACAGCATCAGGTTCGCCCCGTTCTGTAACAGCCATTTCGGATATTCCAGGGTGCGGGACCCGCCACCGCGCTGGATCGGATACGCGCCCGTGACCATGGACTGGTACCAGGGCCGTAGCGTGATCTCCTTGCGTCCCTTCAGAAACCACCGGTCGGCCGCGGCGCCAAAAAACAGGTTGGTGCGGATACGCAATGGAATGGCCTTCAGCAGGCAGTACTGATCGAAGTGGCTCTGGTGATTGGCAATGACGATGCACGGCCCCCGGATCGAGGAAAATTTCTCCTTGCCGTAAACCCTGTGTTCCGTAAAGAAACGCCAACCCCAGCGCTGATAAACGTACGGATACATCACAAACCGCACGATGCGTGCCCACCACTGGATCTGCCACCGATGAGGCCCGGCCGTATGCGCAGACTGGCTCAACAGGCGCTGGAAAAGCGGCAGGTCGATGGCCGGCAGAATGTCCGTATCCGCCGTGGTGCTCATCTCCTGGGCCAGGGTGGCCCGGTACGCCTTGAAATTGTCCGGCGCATCGACGATGAAGCACTGGTCCCACTCACCGAGCAGGCGGTAGCCCATCAGAATCTTCGCTTCCCAGCGCTCCAGGGCCTCGCAGACGCGCTCGACGGCACTCGGACCATCCGTCTTCATGGCCTTCAGGCCCTCGGAGTGGTCCCGCATGAGCAGGACGTAAACTCCCAAGGTTCAGTCCGCCTGGCCCGGGGCGGCCGCGCTCATCATGCTGATGTACCTGTCGATGGCGATAGCCGGAAAGGTGGTGATCTTGATGGTTCCCCGGGAGCCGAGTTCCATGGACAGGCGCGCCATGACCTCGTTCGATGGCGCCTCGATCACGTTGACGAAGTCATAGCCGCCGAGCACGGCGTACTGTGCAACCACCCGGGCGCCCATGCTCTCGACTTCCTTGTTGACCTCGCCCAGGCGCTCCGGGCGTTCCTTGAGCGTCTTGCGCCCTTCGTCGGTGAGCGTACTGAGCATGACGTATGTCGCCATCGGAAACCTCCTTTGTCCCGTGCCGCCGGTTGAACCGGGAAGGCCGTCGCAATTCGGCGCAGGTCGCGTGCGGGTGTTGCATCGGAGCCTGCGCGGCTCGGGCCGGCACGGCCGCGTTCCCAGAGCCGGCAGTGTGCGCCGCGGCGGGGTGCGGTGCAACCGCGGGCCCGCTAGAGATACTTGCTGTTGACCCTGCAAACACACTACGCCACACTTTGTGACGTAACGATGACGGGGGTTCATGTTGTCACTGTCCGTCGATCCGGCCGGCCCACAAGGACGCGGGCCATCCAGGACGAACATGGCGTGGGAGTTGCCACGCCTTTTCTTTGAAGTCAGCCGGCTCGGGTTTTCCTGGCCGCTGCTGCTCCAGCAGGCGGCGCGCGGCGACGGGCATCCCGTCATGGTGCTTCCCGGGTTTCTCGGAGGAGACGATTCCACGCTGATCCTGCGCAGGTTCCTCACTCGGCTCGGTTATGTGTCCCTCCCCTGGCTGCACGGCCGCAACACCGGCAACCCGGCGCTGCTCGACGGCGCCATAATGCGTTTCTACCGGGCCCATCACGCCAGCGGCGAGAAGATCTCCCTGATCGGGCAGAGCCTGGGCGGCATCTATGCGCGGGAGATCGCCCGCAAGTTCCCGGACGCCGTGCGCTCCGTGATCACGCTGGGCAGCCCGTTCGCGGCCAAGGACGACGAACACACCGCAAACCCGATGGTGACCCGGCTGTTCGAGGCCATGTCCGGCCACACGACAGAAGAGATGCGCCGGCGCATGGGCGATCACGACGACCCCAGGGCGCCACTGGGCATGCCGAGTACCGCGGTCTACAGCCGGACCGACGGTGTGGCGCACTGGAAGGCCTGCATGAATCGGGAGAGCGAACTGGCCGAAAACGTCGAGGTGCGGGCCAGCCACACCGGTATGGCCATGAACCCGGACGTTCTGCACGTGATTGCCGACCGCCTGGCCCAGGATCCGG
>JAPOON010000554.1 GCA_026713405.1 Gammaproteobacteria bacterium | reverse complement strand
GTCCTGCATGGCCCGATAGCACCGCCGGGCCAGGGCGCGCTGGTGCGGCCGGAAGCTCGCGTACGGGAAATGCCGGGCATCGAGCCAGGTATTGCGCACCCGCTCGTGGTGCGCCTGTGCCGGCGGCCGCAGGCGCTCGAGCGTCTCGTTCAGGAACCGCGCGAGCGCTTCCGGCTCCGAGCTTTCCTCGTAGGTGCGGGTCCGTCCGGTGTCCGGGTGGCAGTACACCAGCCGCAGCCGCCAGTTCCGAACACCGGGGTGTTCCAGGGCAAGCAGGGCCGCGTAAAGCCGCGCCTGCGCCCAATGGACGGCGCCATCGTGGAAGTGCATGGTTTCCACGTCGATGCGCGTGGCCTTGAACTCTTCGACAAGGCCGGAGTCGTCTTCAACAAGGAAGCCGTCCACCCGGCCGCGAAGCTCGAATTCGGCGCCGTTCACCGCAAACCGTTGGCGCACCGCATATTCCACCCGGTAGTCAGGCGGCCGGTCGCGCTGTATCCGCCGCTGGGTGGCAATGCCTTCCTCGGCCCGGGTGGCCAGGCGCAACGTTTCGCTGCCGCGGTAGGGATACAGGTCGCCGCGCCGGTGCACAGCCTCGGCCAGCCAGCGGACCGCCAGGCACCTGGCACCCGGCTCGCTCGCTTTGCCGGCACCGTTATCGATCCCCGCACTGACGCCCGCGTCGCTCAAACCCTGCCGCTCACTGATCGCCCGAGCCGGAAGCAGCCTGGATTTTAAATCTCAATATCCGTGCATTACATGAATTTTCACGAAAATACTCGAACCAGATGCGTTGGGCTGGCTGCAGCTGGTCGTTGGGCCCCTTGACCTCCACGAATTCGTAGTCGTCATTTCCGTAGAGAATCAGCAGGTCGGGAAACCCTGTTCTGGCCATGCCCAGGTTGTCGATGACGTGACAGACCAGCGGATACAGCACGCCGTGCGGGACTGTCTCCAGGATGCGGCCCAACCTGTAGGCATCCAGACGGCGCCAGTCCACCAGCCGATTGAGGATGCAGGCCTTCGCTGCAAAGGTATTTTTCAGGGTATCGACAAAACGTGTTGGGTCTTCCAGGGCAGCTTTTGCCCTTGCCAGGGCCGATTGCCGCTGGACGGCAAAGTCTTCCCAGAACAGGTCCAGGGGACCTGCCTGGTAAGGGTTCAGGAACACACCGTCGACGGGAGCAAACACGACATCCCAGAACGCCAGCCCGGCTAGTCCGAGCGGCAGGTGATTTTCCAGGTGCCAGCCTTCCCCGCCGGATGCCGTGAGCCGGTCGAGGGCCAGTCGTTCCACGCCCTGCGCCCTCCGCTGTTCCATGGGGACGACGGTCACCGCAGACACCGGGCCGGCCCTCCGTTTGCCGAATCGCGCCGCGAAGTCCTTTTCTTCCGGACTCTGCGGGTCGCCGGCAATCTCATCGAGCAAGGCTCGAGCTGCCTTCTGCTCCCCGATCCGCGCAAGAATTCTCACGCGCCGTTCACGGGCCGGGTGGGACGACGAGCGGCCATAGCAGTCGAGGGCATCACGGTCGCATCCCGTGCGCTCGAACCACCGGCCCAGGCGATTCAGCGACCGGTCGATGAGCCTTCGTTCCAGGCGGGACCCTGGTTCCGAAAAGCCTGCGATGGCGATGTGGACGGCGCCGGCCAGCCCGGGGTGCTCCGCGACATCGTGCGAGAGTGCGTTCAGGTCGCGCAGCGCCAGGTAGCGGCGCAGTTCCTCGCGATCGCGGAAGATTCTTCGGTCGCGGCTGATCGCATAATCCTCGAAGCGCGCCGTTCCCAGGTCTTCCAGGACAAAGGTGGTCAGGTCCCCGCGCAGCCCGCCCACGGCGGAACCGCCGAAAAAGAGCAGTTGCACGAGGTCGAGGGCATGTGCGTCAGTCAGGCACAGCCAGTCGGAGAGTCCGCGCAGGCGCCCGCGAACGGCACCGCCGTCGTAACGATCAAGGATGCTTTCGAGCAGGGCCTGTTTCGTAGGTGCGCGAACCTCGAAAAGCGCCGCCAACTCGCCCTTGGTGAACAGCCTGAGCAGACGCTCGACCGGCGCGTCCACGCCGAGTTCAACCAGGGCGGACTCAGCCAGCTCAGCCACCGCGGCATCGAGATGCCCGACTTCGCGATAGGCGAGCTTGTCCAGGCGGATCAGCGGAACCGTGCGGCTAACCAGCCTGGCGTACAACCGCTGTGCATCCCCGGATGCCCCGACGACCCTTGCGATAAAGCCGGACTCGTCAGGAAGCAGCAAATCCGCGTGATGGTCCCGTACGTGTACCAGTACCCGGAGCAGATTGTTGCGGTAGTAGTCCGGCGGCGGCGGAACCCCCGGCAGCAACACCGGGCCACGTCTAGCCCGGTCGCCCTCCATGGCGGGCAGCGGGCCCTGCTGGGGCGATCGACCCACGCTATCGTTCGGGGCGCGGTCTCTTGCCCCGACAACCACGCTGCCATCCGGTTCGTTGGTATTCCAATCGACCCTCGACCATCAATCCGCGGTTCCCGGCAATCTTTCCGTACCGAATCGGCCACCCGGACACGCACCCTGGAGAGTACAGGAATTCATGTATATATGTACAGTAACCGGCGATGCAACCGCCGCCCCCGGCAGGCACTTGGTGACGGACTCGAGCTAGGAGTTTCCACCCCGGTGCGCCGAAAGGGAAGCCCCGCATGCGAACTCGCTGCCCGATGCAGGCGTTTGTCCCTCAGAAGCGAAAGAAACGAATGGAGAATTGTTCCATTCGAGTTTCCAATCCGGCGCGACGAGTCGGAAACTTTCATGGAACAAATTTTAACCCATTGATTTATAGATATTTTTGAGTTTTGTATTTGACATAATGCAAATCGCCAACCAGAGCCTTGGAGCGCTCGGTTCCTTGCGCGTCCTCGTC
>JAPOON010000553.1 GCA_026713405.1 Gammaproteobacteria bacterium | reverse complement strand
GGAGTAGACGATGGAGGCCACGACCAGCCCCGCGAAGGTGAAGGCCAGCGGTTGCCCGGTGATCCACCGCCAACCGGTGCCGAGCCAGGCCTCGTCCGCCATCGCCAGCAGCAGGTAGAAGCCCAGTACGGTGGGCGGCAGAACCAGCGGCAGGGCAATCAGCGCCTCGACGAAGGCAGCGCCGCGGCGCCTGGTTTGCGCCAGCCACCACGACAGGGGCAGGGCGATCACCATCAGGATGACGGTGACGATGCCGGCAAGGGCGCCGGTCAGCGCCAGACTGGAGAACAGGTCGTCAGTCACCGGAAGGATAGCCCAGGTGCTCCAGCCGTGCCTGCGTGGCGGGACGGATCATGAAGCGCAAGAGCGTTCGCGCCGCGGAAAGTTGGCGGCTGCGGCGCAGAATCACCGCGCCCTGGGCGATCGGCGCATGATACGCGGTCGGGCATACCCAGTATTCTTGCCGCGGTACGTTCCGGGCGACAAGCTGACTCAGTGCCACGAAACCGAGGTGAAGGGCTCCGCTTTCCAGGAAGTGGTCCACCTGGTTCACATTGTTGCCGAACACCAGCCGTTCCTGAATCTGCCCCCTGACCCCCAGCCGATCCAGGCATTGAATCGCGGCGGCGCCGTAGGGCGCCAGGTTCGGATTCGGGATACCGATTCGGCGCGGGCGGGTGTGACGCGTGGCGGCTGGCGAGCCGGTTGTTCGTAATACGACACGCCCCCGGGCATAGATGGTGACGGGCGCAACGGCCAGTCCGTCGCCGATCAAGGCGTCCGGACGTGACGTATCCGCGGACAGAAAGACATCGAAGGGGGCGCCTTGGCGAATCTGCGCCGCAAGCAGGCCCGACGAGCCGTAGGTGGCCGACAGCCCGATACCCTGCGATCGTTCGAACTCCGCTGCCAGTTCGTCCAGAGGTTTACGAAAGTTAGCGGCGACGGCCAGGCGCAGCGCGCCGTTGTGCGTACGCGCGAACGCTTGCACGGGCGCGGCGGCGGGAGCGTCGTTCCGGCTCAAGGTCTCGCTGGATGTGGGAATGGGTCCGGCGATTGCGAATGGCGACGGGGCGGTCGCGCAAACGAATGCCAACACGATTGCCCGATGGCCCGATGCAGCGGCGATGCGCCGCAGCCTGGATGTCGGGTCCCTGAGGCCGGTCATTCAAGCGACCGTTCGGAACGGTTTGCAGGCACCCATGGCGCACCCCGGGGAACAGGATCGCGTCAGTTTATCTCAGATGCCGCAGCGACTCGCCCCACGTCCCCGACGGCCCGCGGGGCCGAGGTGAAAGGGCCCGCGGCCAACCTGACGGGATTTTGCACGTGGCCTACCACACGGCCGGCGAATTGGGGAAACTTCCGCGCGCCCCCGTTGTCTAAGCCAAACAGCAGGTCGAGATGGGAGCATGACTATGCCCGGGATAATTCCGGTCATAAAAGTAGCTACAGCCAGGGGGATATCACCTGACCATACCAAGGCAGGCGCTGCCGTCTTAACCACCGCGTCTGTGGAGATGCGAGGCAAAACATATCGAGTCACGAATCTGACTGTCATGAAAGTGAAATGGCGGCAGCCTGGGGACTCATTTTTGACCGGACGCGGCTCAATCAACTTCGAAAGCACCTTCGGCACGCCACTTGCCCGCCGGGGCACTCGCCGGGGGGTCGAGGTGACTGCACGATCGAGCGAACTGCCGGCACGGGTTGACGAATTCGCCAACATTATTGGGCTTGCCGCGTTGCAAGTTGGCGACCGTGGCGTACCGGCAACGGAACACCCCCACAGCCCGCAACGCCGTTCCCCGCGTAGTGGCGATATCGACGATACCAGTGATGCGTCCCGCGGGAATCAACCCGGTGAGAACGAAATCAGGGATGGCGTTCCGCGCCTCCGGTCCAGAACGGTTGGTTGGAGCGGCGTACATTGCGGATTCAAGTTCGACACCATGGACAGTTTCATCCCCAAATTGACATTCACTGCCGGTAGATCGCGGTGACCGTGCACACTGCTCGTCGATGCGGAGAAAATTCCCGCCCGGCCCAAATCCAGGATGCGCGAAAAATCAGGAGAGTTACATGCCAGATCCAGGAACCGTCGGAGCTGCGATAGCGGGGTCCACCGTGGGAATAGCAGTCTGCATCATGTCGACTGCAGTTCCCGTTCACGTCTGTTTGCGAAGCGGCTGTAAAGGTGAGGATTGTTACGCCAGTTTTAGGGCGAACGAACGGTTTGAGGAAAACTTTACAGAGACAATTCGGGTTAGGAACGACGGGATGAACAGCGGAAACGCGGGCGATACTCCGCTTTTCTCGCGCGTCGCCAGCCTGCAATCCAACAGAATTTTTGAGCTGGACTGGTCGGCGACAACAGTGGTACAGCAGGACCGCCGTGCGCCTGCCAAGCTGCAGCCGGCCCGTGGCGCACCGCAACCCGTCCCCAGTGCACCGCCGTTTCCCGTCTTCAACGAGCCGGCCCCCGTCCCCAGCGCGCCGATATTGCAGCAGCCCCGCGCAAAGCCGCCCTTGTTTTAGTACCGCGACATGCGCGTAGTCAGGGTGCCGGAGGGACTCGCGCGGCCGCCCACACATCCACCCGGTCTGCCCCCGCAGCGAGGAGGGTGCTGGCCAATTGCACAACGGTAGCGCCGGTGGTCATCACGTCGTCGACGATGGCGAGATGGCCCTCTGCCGGGCGGGTAGCCTGAAATGCGCCTTCAACGCTTCGCGCCCGGGCGCTCCTCGACTGGCCGCGCTGCGGTTTGCCGCCGTCGGCGCGCACGAGGGCGCCCCGCCGGATGGGAATGCGGAATCGCCGGGCCAGGGGAGCGGCGAGCAGGCAGGCCTGGTTGTGGCCGCGCCGGAACAGCCGTGCCGTGGTGAGGGGAACCGGTATCAGGGCGTCGGGAATCGGGGCCCCGCTCGATTCGATGCCGCGGGCCAGGAGGCCGCTCAGCAATTTCGCCTCGCCCAGGCCCTTGGCGGATTTGGCGGCGTGGACCCAGCCGCGTATCGGCCCTTCGTACAACAGCGGCGTCACGGTGGCCTCGAAGGGTGGCGGATGGTCTGCACAACGCGGACAGTAGCCGTTGACGGCGGCCGGTTGCGGCAGCCCGCACCGCGGACAGGGATTCCGGTTCCAGGCCAGGCTTCTTTCGCAGGGCGCACAGAGATCGATATCGCGGTACATCTCCCGCCTGCACAGCCGGCAGGCGCGCGGCAACAACCAGTCGGCAAACCCCATCCGGGTGTTGTACGCGCGGCGCCCGGGTTCAGCCAGGGGCCCTGACGGATCTATTGGTAATCCGGCGACGGCAATCTGCGTGAGAACAGGCTCGCAATCCCGGGTTGTGTCACGGCGGTTCACCGCGCCTCGTGGCCCTGGCAGGCGGCGCCGGGACTCGGGCGTGTCGAAACCACCGTGGATTTATTCTGATTCGCGGCTAATATCGAAATCGAAGGAAACGGGACGAGGACCAGGCAATGCTGGAATACCGGGCACCGGAACGGGATTTGGAGTTCCTGCTGTTCAATCTGTTCCGGGTGCGGGAT
>JAPOON010000552.1 GCA_026713405.1 Gammaproteobacteria bacterium | reverse complement strand
TTGTGCCAAATTAATGGTTTATCGGGATTCATGGGTATGAATTGTTCTTTAATGACTCAGAAAGAGGATGTAATCGGGTGTTCTGTTCCGGTTTGGAAGACGGGCTGTAGAGAATCAAAGGGGTTTTTGATAGCTTGCTTGGGATGAGCAGCAGAAACGGCCCGAGCCGTCCGCAGGCGCGTACCGAAGATACCCGCCGCGCCATCCTCGATACCGCGGTAGCGCTCTATCTCAGCCAGGGAACCGACAACACGACGGTCAGCGCCATCATCGATCGGGCGGGCCTCGGCCGAACCACCTTCTACCGCTATTTCAAGGACGCAGACGATGTGCTGAACCAGGCGGTGACCCGTGATTTCGAAACCCTGATGGCCGATTTCGAGACCCAGCGCTACGAGCACGTGGGCCTCGAGGAACAGATCATCGACGACATCGTCTGGTTCATTCGCCAGTTGCGCCGCCGTCCGGCCCTGAAGCTGCTGTTCGCCAACAACAGCGCACAACTCTACGAGCGCATCGACGACTCGTTTGCCGCCTGCTACAAGGCGGCCATGGCCTGGTCGCGCCCTACCTACGATCGTGCGAAGCGGCAGGGCCGTCTGCGCGAAGGGGTCACCCTCGAGAAGTACGTGGAGTGGTGCATGTTCGTCGTCATGTCGTTGCAGACGGTCAATTTCCCCTTCGCCAGCAACGAATTCCGCTTGCGGGAAATGATGAAGGACTTCGTGGCGCCGTCGCTGATCCTCGGCCTGGAGGAGTCGCAGGGCGCCGCGGCCGAAGGGGAGGTTTCCGACGCCGACGGCACCGCGGGGCAGTTGTTGGGAGGCGAAGGCTGACCGGGCGATGCCCCGAACCGGCGGGTTTCCTATCGCCGATTGCGAATCTGGATCGCGCGGATTCCTTCAGGCCCCAATAGGGCTCACTCCCGATCGACCTCGGCCCAGCCGGGATCCAGGGTCCGGAAGAAATCCTTCAGCATCCGGTAGGTAAGCCCCCAGACGAAGTGGCCGCCGGCCAGGCGGTAGCCGTTGAACACCGTCGGGGTGCCCGTGATCGAAAGCGTTTCGGTGTCGTGCAACTCGTTCTGCACCATCGGCTCGAGTGGCGCCCAGACTGTCTCGTCCACCTCGTAGTTCAGTTCGAAGGGGGGGTCGCCTTCGATTTCGAAGACGTGCGGGGCGATCAGCATGTCGAGGCGTCGGCCGCGCGGTGCGGCCCAGTGATGATCCAGGGCGCCGAGATAAGCCTCACCCTCGAGGTCCAGCCCCACCTCCTCTAGGGTTTCGCGCATGGCTGCCGCCTTGAGCCCGCTGTCGGTGGGGTCGCGGTGTCCGCCCGGAAAGGACATCTGCCCGGACCAGGGATCGCCGGGCTTTATGGCGCGCTTGATGAACAGGACCTCGGTGCCGTTCGAGAACTCGCGCAGCACGACGGCGACGGCGGCCTGGCGCGTTCGCCGATCGGGACTGAACGTGTTGCCGGTGTAGGTGGCGAGCCGTTTGCGGATGGTGGGCAGGTCGCTCAAGGTCGGGTCTGGACGGACGGGAAGCGCGGACCCTACCACAAGCCGGCGGCAGGTGCGTTTGGCGGGGAGGCGTCCGTTTGCCCCGATGGTGATAACCTTCGCGCGGGAAATCACCGAGGCCTGCCAATGCCCCTGGATGACGAAGCCAACCGCTGTTTCGTGTGCGGACCCGGCAATCCGATCGGACTCAATGTGCGGTTTCGCATCGAAGACGACGTGTGCCGGGCAGAGTTCACGCCGGACAGCCGGCACACCGGATACCGTGACGTCACCCACGGCGGCATCGTCTTCAGCCTGCTCGACGACGTCATGGCCAACTGGCTCTGGCTGAAGGGCATCAAGAGTTTTACGGCACGGGCCGACATCCGCTACCGGGCCGAGCTTCCCATCGGCACCGCGGTTCGGCTGGAGGGCCGCTGCGTCAAGCGCAGGGGGCGGCTTGCGCAGATGGAAGGAAAGGTCATTCAGCAGGTGGACGAGGCGGTGGTCGCGGAAGCCACCGGCAGCTTCATGATTCAGGCCGGATAGTTCCGGGCCATCCAGTCGAGCATCAGCCCGGTGGTCTCTTCCGGGCGCTCCTGCTGAATCCAGTGGCCGCAGTCGAGTTCGGCGACCTCGACGTTCGGAACGAAGTCGGCCAGGTTGCCGGAGCGCTGCACCAGGTCGTGCTTGCCGAAGATGGCGAGTGCCGGCTGATCCACCCGCTGTTCGTAGGCGCCGAGTATTTCCCAGTTGCGGGTGAAGTTGCGGTACCAGTTGATGCCGCCGGTGAAGCCCGAGTGTTCGAATGACCGCACGAACACCTGCAGTTCCGCATCGCTCATGATCGGCTCCCCAGGCGGGCTGTTTGTCTGCGCCAGGTTGATCAGCATCATGCCGGGACCCAGATCCGGTGCGGGCCCGTTCCACTGTCCGGCCCTGTACAGGTTGTTCAGAAACCGTCCGACATTGGCATCGAACACGGCGTCGGCCACCCCGGGCTGCCGGTTGAAGTGAACGATGTAGAAGTCCTGGCCGCCGAATTCCTCCCACACGCCGACCCACTCGCGGCTGCCGCGGTCCAGGTACGGCACGCTCAGGTTGATGACCCCCGCCGTTCGTTCCGGGTGCAGGACCGCCATCGCCCAGACGACGATCGCCCCCCAGTCGTGGCCGACGAACAGGGCGTTGTCGTACCCGTGGTGGTCGAGCAGGCCGATCAGGTCGTCGGTCAAGTGGGCGATGTCGTAGGCGGCCACCTCGTCGGGGCGTGAAGAGCGGCCGTAGCCCCGCTGATTCGGGGCGAGCACGTGATACCCGGCATCGGCAAGCGGCGGCACCTGGTGGCGCCAGGACCAGGCCAGTTCCGGCCAGCCGTGGCACAGTACCACGGGGCGGCCGGCACCGGCGCTGAAGACTTCGAGTTCTATGCCGTTTGTGGCGATGTGGTCGGGTTCGGGGAAGTGGAGCATTCGTCGCACACTCGATTGGGGGCAAAGTAGGGTACCGGCAAACGTCTTCGGCTTACAGAGCGGAGGCGCCGGGCTTGATACCTTTCAGTTCCAGATTTTCTAACCATGAGGACAATCCAATGCAGGACAATGCGATTCACATCCTTGCCGCGAGGGAACTCGATCAGGTAAGCGGAGGATTCTTCGGCGGTTGCCGGCCCGGCCTGTGGCCGCCGTTTGCGCCGTTTCCCGGCCTGCTTCCAATTATCGTGCCGATTCCCACCCCTCTTCCCCCGCGCCCCCGGCCCGGCCCGGTGCCCTATCCGTTCTGGCCCGGCCCGGCGTTGCCGGTTCTCCCTGCCTGAGTTGGAAGAATGTTCCATGAAAGTTTCCAACCCGGCCCACCGGAACGCTGACGTGGCGCGCTAAAGCGCGGGGAACAACTCCGGATTTCAGAAAAGAGTTTGCATGCGGGGCTTCCCTTTCGGCGCGTTAAGCTCGTCCAAACGCCTTGCGTGCACCAAGACAAAGAGGCCGGTGCGCCGAAAGGGAAGCCCCGCATGCAAACTCGCTGCCCGGTGCTGGCGCTTGTTCCAGAGTGTCAAAACAAATCAAATCGCGTTTTGTTCCGCGAAAGCCCGTGGTTGCGCCGTACAGGCATCTCGCGTAACGGCGCCGGTTCCGGGTACAGTTGCCGCGCGATTTCAAGCGGTGAGCGTTCCCCATGAGCAAGCACAAGAGCCCGAGACCCACGGGTTTCGACACA
Source organism: Gammaproteobacteria bacterium (assembly GCA_026713405.1). The sequence goes on along the minus strand of JAPOON010000552.1, from coordinate 1,984 downwards.
TTGGCCCTGCATGCGGGCCAGGCGCCCGACCCGGTGACCCGTGCCCGGGCGACGCCCATCTACCAATCGGCATCCTTCGTGTTCCCGGACTCCGACTTCGCCGCCGGGCTGTTCAACATAGAACGTGCCGGGCACGTCTACTCGCGCCTGTCCAATCCGACCAATGCGGTGCTCGAGGAACGCATCGCAGCGCTCGACGGCGGGGTCGGCGCCATCGCCACCGCCAGCGGCCAGGCGGCCATGCACCTGGCCGTGGCCACCATCTGTTCCGCGGGCGACCATATCGTCGCCAGCCGCTCGCTCTACGGCGGTACGCACAATCTTCTCGAATACACCCTGCCGCGGTTCGGCATCGAGACCACGTTCGTCGACCCGCGCGACGTCGATGCCTTCGCGGCGGCAGTGCGCCCGGAAACCAGGCTGCTGTTCGGCGAGATTCTCGGCAACCCGGGGCTCGAGGTGCTGAATGTCCCGCTGATCGCCGAAGTGGCCCACGGCGCCCAGGTGCCCCTGCTCGTGGATGCCACCTTCTCCACACCCTACCTGTGCCGGCCCATCGCCCTCGGCGCAGACCTGGTGCTGCACTCCGCCACCAAGTTCCTCAGCGGCCATGGCGTCGTCATCGGCGGGTTGCTGGTGGACGGCGGCACATTCGACTGGGAGTCCGGCAACTTTCCCACCATCAACGAGACCTACCCGGGCTTCCACGACCTGGTGTTCGGCGAGGAGTTCGGCCCCCAGGCGTTCATTACCCGGGCACGCAAGGAGGGCATCCGGGATTTCGGGGCCTGCATGGCGCCGATGACCGCATTCCAGGTGCTGCAGGGCCTGGAGACCCTGCCGATCCGGATGGCACGCCACGTTGCCAATACCGAGCAGGTGGTGGAGTTCCTGGCGGCGCATCCGCTGGTGGAATCCGTCAGCCATCCGAGCCTGCCGGAGCATCCGGATCACGAACTGGCAAAACAGCTTCTGCCAAGGGGGGCGGGCGCGGTATTCGGCTTCACCGTTCAGGGCGGACGGCCGGCGGGCCGGACGCTCATCGAGGCGCTGCGCATCTTTTCGCATCTCGCCAACGTGGGAGACGCCAAGTCGCTGGTTATCCACCCGGCCAGCACCACCCACCACCGCATGGACGCGGATGCCCTTGCGGCAGCCGGTATCGGCGAGGGTCTGATCCGGCTTTCCATCGGCCTGGAAGACCCGGACGACCTGATCAACGACCTGCGGGGCGCCTTGCGCCGCGTCGAAAAGGAGCTTCGGTCATGAAGTTCAAGGTGGACGGCAAGACGGCTTTCGCATCGACCGGTACCGGCCACCATCGGGCGGACAATCCGGCGGTGGTGTTCATACACGGCGCGGGCATGGATCACAGCGTCTGGGTCATGCCTGCGCGACATTTCGCCCGCACGGGTCTGAACGTACTGGCGCCGGACCTCCCCGGGCACGGGCGCAGCCGGGGGCCGGCCAGGAATGATGTCCGGGAACTGGCCCATTGGGTAGTCAGGGCCATGGATGCAGCAGGCCTGGGAGCGGCGGCAATAGCGGGGCACAGCATGGGAGCGCTCATCGCGTTCGCGTTGGCCGCGCTGCATCCCGAACGTTGCCGGGCCCTCGCTCTGCTGGGGATTTCCGCGCCCATGCCGGTGACCAATGTGCTGCTGAGTGCGGCCGAGGACGACGACCACGCGGCGATCGACATGGCCAATACCTGGAGCCACAGCGCCGGGGCGAGGCTTGGCGCCAACGAGAACCCGGGCATGTGGATGCTGGGCACGGGCCAGCGGCTGCTGGAAACCAGCGGCCCCGGCGTGTTCCACGCGGACTTGTGTGCCTGCAACGGCTTTCAGCCGGACGAGATCGACGCGCCCGTCTCGTGCCCCACTTTGGTTGTCCTCGGTGAAGAAGACCAGATGACCCCTGCCCGGGCGGGGCTGCGCATCCAGGAGCGGCTCGAGAATGCCCGGGCCGTGCAATTGCCCGG
>JAPOON010000551.1 GCA_026713405.1 Gammaproteobacteria bacterium | reverse complement strand
CGCCATACCGCGCCTGAGCCGTTGCCGTGGCAGTGAGCGCGCCATTACCATGCGGCTGTGAACCGACCGCGACGCTTTGCCCTGCCGATTTTCCTTGCCCTGGCCGGCCTGGTCCTGGGCATTGCGTTGTTGTCAATCACCGAGACGGGTTCGGACAAGACCGGGGAGGAAAGGGCCGGGAGCGTTGCGGCTACAGTGCAGGAGTCGGCGGTAGCGCCCCCGGACCTCCGCAGCCTGGCGCGTATCGCGGAATCTTTCACCGGCGACTTCGACAGCATGGTGGAGCGACGTCAAATACGGGCGCTGGTCGTGCGCAGCAAGACTTTTTTCTTCTTCGACGGGGCGACCCAGCGGGGCCTGAGTTACGACATGCTCAAGGCCTTCGAGCGCCATATCAACGAGAAGCTGGCCACGGGCGCGCTGAAGGTCGATGTCGTGTTCCTGCCGGTTGTGCGCGATCAGTTGTTGCCGGCCTTGCAGGCGGGTTACGGGGATCTGGCGGTGGCCAATCTCACCATTACGCCGGAGCGCCTGGCGCTGGCCGACTTTTCGATCCCGCTGTACCGGAACATTCGCGAAGTGTTGGCGACGGGGCCCGGCAGCCCACGCATCGCCTCGGTGGATGACCTGTCCGGCAAGACGGTGCACACGCGGCGTTCGAGCAGCTACTACGAGAGCCTCGAGGCGCTCAACGAGCGGCTGGCGGCGGCAGGTCGTGCAGCCGTCGAGATCCACACGGTGGACGAGCACATCGAAGACGAGGAACTGCTCGAGATGGTCAATGCCGGCCTGATCGGGGGCATTCCCATCGACTCCCACAAGGCAGCGTTCTGGGCGCAGATATTCGACGACGTGGAAGTGCGGGAAGACATCGTCTTTCGCGACCGCGCGGACATCGGCTGGGCGATGCGGCGCGACAATCCGCGGCTGAAGGAGGTTGTGAACGAATTCCTGGCGGAAAACCGGGAGGGCTCGCTGCTCGGCAACATCCTGTTCCGCCGCTACCTCGAGGAAACGCGCTACGTGGAGAATGCGCTGCAGTCGTCGGAACTGCAGAAGTTCCGGGAAACCGCGCCGCTGTTCCAGAAATACGCCGGCCGCTACGACTTTCCCTGGCTGCTCATCATTTCACAGGCCTACCAGGAGTCGCGGCTCGACCAGAGCGTGCGCAGCCATGCCGGCGCGGTGGGCATCATGCAGTTGCTGCCGAGCACCGCGGCGGGGAGGAATGTGGGCATCCCGGACATTGCGGAACTCGAGAACAACATCCATGCCGGCAACAAGTACCTGCGCTTCATCCGCGACAGGTACTTCGCAGCAGAACCCATGAGCGAACTCGACAAGACGCTTTTCGCCTTCGCTTCCTACAACGCGGGTCCCGCGCGCGTCGCAAGCCTCCGCGCGGAGGCGGCGGCGGAGGGGCTCGACCCGAACGTCTGGTTCGACAACGTCGAACTCATCGCCGCGCGGCGCATCGGCCGCGAAACCGTGCACTACGTCAGCAACATCTACAAGTACTGGATTGCCTACCGGTTGAGCCGCGAGCAACTCACCGAATCCGTGCAGAAGCCCGTGGCCGGCTGACAGCCGGCGGCGCCCCTACGCGGAGGCCAGGTACTGGTCCGCCAGCCGTCCGATTTCCCGGAAGAACTGCTCCCGCACCTCGGCGATGATCTCGGCCACCGGCCGCACGGCGTCGATTCTGCCGCACACCTGGCCGCTCAAGGCGATGCTCGCCTCCATGTCGCCGCCGAAGTAGAGGTCCAGGGCGGTGCCGAACTCGGTCATCGCGTTGGTTTCCGTGTCACTCTCGAGGCGGGTGGTCTTCTCGGTGCGCAGGGCCCGCAGTGCGGGTGAGGTGTGGCGGTTGAGAAACACGGTGTCGGTTTCCCGGGCATCGATGATGGCGCGCTTCCAGTTGGCGTGCACCGGCGACTCCGCGGCGGACACCATGCGCGTGCCCATCTGCACCGCTTCCGCGCCCAGCGCGAACGCCGCGGCCATGGAGCGGCCGTCCACGAAGCCGCCGGCCGCGACGATGGGCACGTCGACCTGGGAGTGGACCAGGGGCAGCAGCACCATGCTGGCGACTTCGCGGGGGCTCTTGAAACCGCCGCCTTCGCCGCCTTCCACCACCAGCCCGTCGACGCCGGCGGCGACCGCTTTTTTCGCCGCGCCCAGGCTGGGTACGACGTGAAATACCGTCAGCCCGGCGCTTTTCAGTTCCTCGGTGTAACGTTCCGGGTTGCCGGCCGAGGTGGTGACAAACTGGACCCCCTGGTCGATCACGAACTGCACGATGTCGGGGTCTCGCACGAATGCCTGGGCGATGTTGACGCCGAAAGGCCTATCGGTGAGCTGCCGCATCCTGACGATCTCCTCACGGATCGCGTCGAGTTCCCCGGAGGAGGTTTCGATGATGCCCAGCGCCCCGGCGTTGGACACCGCCGAGGCAAGCGGCGACCGGGCGATCCAGCCCATCGGCGCCTGCACGATGGGTATCTCCACACCCAGCATGCGGGTGATGCGATTGTCGAAGGTTTTGTTTGCAGACATGTTTGCTTTTCCTTTGGGTATTCCGTGGGGTCCTGGTAGTGGTTGCCGACGTGGTCTACTTTTGGGCGCCGGGCGATGTGGAACCGCCTGCTCGCCGGTCAGACGGCTCCGTCCAGTGCCCGCAGCATGCGCTTGAGGGCGAAGTGCCGGTAGCTTTGCAGCACCAGTCCCTCGATTTCTTCCCAGTTCGCATCG
>JAPOON010000550.1 GCA_026713405.1 Gammaproteobacteria bacterium | reverse complement strand
TCGTGACCCTCGGGGTCTTCATCCTGTGGCTCGGCTGGGTCGGGGTCAACGGCGGGTCCCAAACTTCGCTGGGCGGCGCTATCGCTGCGGGGGGCCCGAGCCACAGGGTGGGGAATAAGAAACTGGCGGCGGCAGCGGGTGTCATGGCCGCCATCAGCGTCTCAAGGCCGATTCTGGGCCGGGTGGACCTGCTGGCGGGGCTGAACGGCGCTATCGCCGGGCTGGTCTCGATCACCGCGGCCCCGGACATTCTGGACCACCGCTGGGCGGTTGTGATCGGCGCGGTCGGCGGGGTGATCTGCACCGCCGGAATCCGCTTCCTCGAAGACATGAAGGTGGACGACGTGGTCGGCGCGGGTCCGGCTCACCTGTTCGCCGGGGTGTGGGGAACCATGGCGGTTTGCATCGCCGGCGGCGGTGACTTCCTGGTACAACTCATCGGCGTGCTGTCGGTGGGCGTATTCGTGTTCGGCGTATCGTATGCAGTGTGGTTCGCAATCGAGAAGACCATCGGCGCGCGGGTATCTCGTGCGGTCGAGGAAGTCGGGCAGGATTCGGCGGAACTGGGTCTTGAAGCCTATCCCGAGTTCGTGCTGATGCCCGACCCGGATATCGCGGCGGAACTGCAGCGGGAGAACTGAGCGCAGCCGGGGAACCGCCAAATTGCCACAGGCGGGCCGGCAGTTCGGCGGCCCACCGTAACTGCGGCAGCAACGTCAGCAACAGTTGGGGTCAGAGCGAAAACCGTCTCACCGGTTCTTGCTCTGACCCCGATTTTTCCGACTGTTCGGGAAGTTGCCGAGAAAGGCGCGCGTATTCAGCCGCGCCGTTCCACCTTGACCCCGTCTACCCGCTGGAAGCCCCTCGGGAGCTTGAGGCCGCGGCGGGCGCGCTCGCCCGCATAGTGTTCCAGGTCTTTCGGCTTCAGCCTCAGGTAGCGTTGCCCGGCGTAGACCTTCAGTGCATCGCGCCGGCCGAGTACGGCGGCGCCTACCAGGCGCTCTTCCCCGGCCTTGAATGCGGGCGCCGGTATGTTGATGAGCTTCACGCCCTTGCCCCGCGCAAGTTCCGGAAGGCCGGCCAGGGGAAACAGCAGCAGGCGCCCCTGGCTGGTGACGGCAGCGACCTGCTGATCGTCGCCCGCGCTCAAATCTCCCGGCGGCAGCGCCGCGCCGCCCGCGGGCACGGTCAGACAGGCCTTGCCGGCCTTGTTCTTGGTGACCATGTCGCTCAGGCCCCCGATAAAGCCGTAACCCGCCGTGGAGCAGAGCAATGCCCGGGTACCCGCGGGACCCATGCAGGCCCCGACGAAACGCGCGCCTTCCGGCGGGTTGAGCCGCCCGGTCAGCGGCTCGCCCTGGCCGCGCGCCGACGGCAGGCTGGCCGCCTGGACGTTGTATGAGCGCCCGGTGGAGTCGAGGAAGACCAGCAGTTCGTTGGTGCGGCCGCGCACCGCGTGCCCGTAACTGTCGCCCGTCTTGTAGGCGAGTTCCGCCGGGTCGAGTTCGTGGCCCTTGGCGGCGCGCACCCAGCCCTTCTCGGAGAGCACCACCGTGATGGGGTCGTTTGAAACCAGGTCTTCCTCGCTGTAGGCCGTGGCCTCCTCGACGCTGGCGAGCGGTGAACGGCGGGGGTCGCCGTAGGATTCTGCATCCTCAAGCAACTCCTTCTTGATCAGCGTTCTAAGCCTTGCCCGGGAGCCCAGGATCTTTTCGCACTCCTCCTTTTCCGCCTGCAGGCCGTTCTTCTCGTCGACGAGCTTCACCTCTTCGAGGCGTGCCAACTGCCGCAGCCGGATGTCGAGAATGGCGCTCGCCTGAATGTCCGAGAGAGTGAATCGCCGCATCAATTCGGCTTTCGGGTCGTCTTTCTCGCGGACAATGCGGATCACCTCGTCAAGATTGAGATAGGCGACCAGCAGGCCGTCCAGCACGTGCAGGCGCTCGTTGATCTTCTCCAGGCGCCAGGTGATGCGCCGGGTGACCACCTGCTCGCGGTACTTGAGCCACTCCTTGAGGATGCCCACCAGGTCTTTCACCCGCGGCCGCTGGTCGAGGCCGATGACGTTCAGGTTGACCCGGTTGTTGTGCTCGAGGTCGGTGGATGCGAACAGGTGGCTCATCAGCCGGTCGCAGTCGACCCGGTTGGAGCGGGGCACCAGCACCAGCCGGGTGGGGTTCCGGTGGTCTGACTCATCGCGGATGTCGGTGAGCATCGGCAGCTTCTTCGCCTGCATCTGCTGGGCGATCTGCTCCAGCACCTTGGCCGGCGATACCTGGTACGGCAGCGCGGTGACCACGATGGACCCGTTTTCGCGCGTATAGACCGCCCGCGACTTGATGCTGCCCTTGCCTGTCTCGTAGACCTTCCGGATGTCTTCGGGGGGCGTCACGATCAGGGCGTCCGACGGAAAGTCCGGACCCTTGATGTGGGTCATGATGTCTTCGAGCGACGCTGAAGGCACCTCGAGCAGGTGGATGCAGGCGCTGATCACCTCGTTCATGTTGTGCGGCGGGATGTCCGTCGCCATGCCGACGGCGATGCCGGCGCCGCCGTTCAGCAGCAGCATGGGTACCCGGGCCGGCAGCAGCACGGGTTCGTCGATGGTGCCGTCGAAGTTGGCGGTGAAATCAACGGTGCCCTGGCGCGTCTCGGAGAGCAACAGCGCGGCGTATTTCGACAGGCGCGCTTCGGTGTAGCGCATGGCGGCGAACGACTTGGGGTCGTCGGGGGCGCCCCAGTTGCCCTGGCCATCCACCAGCGGGTAGCGGAACGAGAACGGCTGCGCCATGAGCACCATGGCTTCGTAGCAGGCGGTGTCGCCGTGGGGGTGGAACTTGCCCAGCACGTCGCCGACGGTGCGGGCCGATTTGGCGAATTTTGCGTTGTTGTTCAGGCCGAGTTCGCCCATGGCGTAGACGATGCGGCGCTGTACGGGTTTCAGGCCGTCGGCTATGTGGGGGAGCGCGCGGTCGTTGATGACGTACATGGAGTAATCCAGGTACGCGCGCTCCGTGTAGGTGCGTAGCGGGATGCTTTCGATGTCTGTTATTTCCATTTCCTTTGGCTCAAATGGATCGGATTTTTCCCGAAGTGGATCTCCCGAACGCCGAGCGTCGTTCGTGATTAGACAAGGCTTGCTTCATGGCCCTTCTTTTCCAACCAGGCGCGGCGGTCACCGGAACGCTTTTTGGCCAGCAGCATGTCCAGGGTTTCCTGGGTGCGGATGGAGGAGTCGAGGGTGAGGCGGACCAGGCGGCGGGTTTCCGGGTCCATCGTGGTCTCGCGCAACTGCTTGGGATTCATCTCGCCGAGGCCCTTGAAGCGCTGAACGACGACGTTGCCGCGCTTCCTGTCCGCGGCGATGCGGTCGAGTACGCCTTCTTTTTCCGCTTCGTCGAGGGCGTAGAAGACTTCCTTGCCGACATCGATGCGGAATAGCGGGGGCATCGCTACGTAGACATGCCCTTGTTCGACCAGGGGGCGGAAGTGCTTGAGGAACAGGGCGCACAGGAGGGTGGCGATGTGGGCGCCGTCGGAGTCGGCGTCTGCGAGCACGCAGATCTTGTCGTAGCGCAGCCTGGACAGGTCGGGGGAGCCGGGGTCGACGCCTACGGCGATGGCGATGTCGTGTACTTCCTGGGAGGCGAGCACCTGGTTGGCATCGACTTCCCAGGTGTTGAGGATCTTGCCGCGCAGGGGCATCACGGCCTGGAATTCGCGGTCGCGGGCCTGCTTGGCGGAGCCGCCGGCGGAGTCGCCCTCGACGAGGAAGATCTCCGCCATCGAGGTGTCCTGGCCGGAGCAGTCCGCCAGCTTGCCGGGCAGGGCGGGGCCGGCGACGGTTTTCTTGCGCGCGACCTTTTTCGCGGCATTGGCCCGGCGCTGGGCGTTGCCGATGGCGAGTTCGGCGATGCGCTCGCCGTCCTTGGGGTTCTCGTTCAGCCACAGGCTGAAGGCATCCTTGGCGACCCCGCCGATGAACACGGCCGAGTTGCGCGATGACAGGCGCTCCTTCGTCTGGCCGGAGAACTGCGGGTCGGAGAGCTTGGCGGAGAGGACGTAGGCGCACTGGTCCCACAGGTCGTCGCCGGTGAGCTTGATGCCCCGGGGCAGCAGGTCGCGGAATTCGCAGAACTCCTTCAGCGCATTGACGAGGCCGCTGCGCAGGCCGCTGACGTGGGTGCCGCCCTGGGAGGTGGGGATCAGGTTGACGTAGCTCTCGGTAATGAGGTCGCCGCCGTCGACCACCCATTTCACCGCCCAGTCCACTGCCTCGCGGTTGCCCTCGGCGCTGTGGGTGAAGGCCGATGCGGGAACCGTTTCCGCGCCCGCGAGGGACTGGTTCAGGTAGCCCACCAGGCCGTCCTCGAACACCCAGTAGCTGCTGTCTTCCTCCCGGCCCTCGATGGTCAGGGCCACCGCCAGCCCCGGGGCCAGCACCGCCTTGGCGCGCAACAGGTGCCTGAGCCGGGCGGGGGCCACGTTGGGCGAGTCGAAATATGACGGGTCAGGCTTGAAGTGGATGCGGGTGCCGGTGTTGCGCCGCCCCCCCGAGCCGACGGCTTTCAGGGCGGTGACGGGCTCGCCGGACTCGTACCGCTGCCGGTAGACCTGGCCGCCGCGCTTCCCCTCGACCTCCAGCCACTCGGACAGGGCGTTAACCACCGAGACGCCGACACCGTGCAGGCCGCCGGCGTAGGTGTAGTTCTTGTCGTCGAACTTGGCGCCGGCGTGCAGCCGCGTGAGGATCAGTTCCACGCCGGAGATGCCGTGCTCGGGATGGTCGTCCACGGGCATGCCGCGCCCGTCGTCGATCACCTCGATGGTGCCGTCCTTGTAGAGCGTGACCTCGATTTCCCGGGCGAAGCCGGCCAGGGCTTCGTCGACGCTGTTGTCGACCACCTCCTGGACGAGGTGATTGGGCCGGCTGACATCGGTGTACATGCCCGGCCGGCGACGTACCGGTTCGAGCCCGGACAGGACTTGCAGTGACTCTGCAGAGTATTGAACTGCCATGGGGGAGGGTATGGCTCCTTATACCTGCTTTAGCGGTCGGTTTTGTCGATGACGCAGACGTTCAAGAGGGCGGAAGACGGACGCGAACCTGTTGCGTTCGTACGTTTCATTCGCGGTCGAGAGGTCTGGGTGCATCAAATGGTTTCAGATGGATCTTCTGTCAGGGAATCTCCTTGATTCGCCGCACTTCGGTTTGAAGACTGCCGTCGTCGTGCAGATGCAGCCAGCGGTACCCCGGCGCGGAGCCGTCGAGACCGAATTCGAGCGAATGGGGCTCGAACTGAAAACAGGTCGATGGCGTACCGAGAGTCGCCATGTCGCCATGGCGTTCCTCGACCGTCTGGTGGGCATGGCCGAACACTACCGATTTCACCGACGACGCTTCAGCCAGGCATTCTACCAGTTCCGGCGCGTTGCCGAGCCGGTCCTTGTCGAGCCAGGGGCAGCCCACATCGACCAGG
>JAPOON010000549.1 GCA_026713405.1 Gammaproteobacteria bacterium | reverse complement strand
CGATAAAGGTGATCTGGCCGTGGTCGGTGTCGACCGAATAGGCGCCGATATGCTGGGTGATACCCCCGGCCTCGCCACTGACCACGCGGGTATTGCGAATGTAGTCCAGAAGGGACGTCTTGCCGTGGTCGACATGGCCCATGACGGTGACAACGGGCGCGCGGTGCTCGCCATCCCCCTCGATCAAGAGTGACTGCTCGAGAGCCTGCTCGATCGCATCTTCGTGGATCAGCTTGACCCTGTGGCCCATTTCCTCCACGACCAGCGTCGCCACATCCTGGTCGAGCACCTGGTTGATGGTCGCCATGACACCGAGGCCCATCAGCGTCTTGATCACTTCGCCGGCCTTCACCGTCATGCGCTGGGCCAGTTCGCCGACGGCGATGGCGTCCGGCACCTCCACTTCCCGGGCAATGAATTCCGTCGGCTTGAACTCACCGCCGTGCTGTTCGAGCTTGACCGCCGCCGGCCGGTGCCGGCGACGCCCGCGCCGCTGGGACTTGAGCGACAGTTCGCGACGTGTGTGCCTGCCGGCGCCAATGTTGCGCCCGGGCCGCTCCCGGTCCTTGCCCTTGGCCCGCTTGCCCGCCTTCTCGCTGGCCTGTGCCCGGGCCTGCGCCTCTGCGGCCGCTGCCGCGGCTTTCGCCGCCGCATCTTCCGGTTTTTCCGCGTCCGCCGTTTGCGCCTGTTCCCGCGCTTGCTTCTCGGCCTCTTCCCTGGCCGCCTTTTCTTCCTGGGCCTTGCGCTCCGCCTCCTGCCGCGCCTCTTCTTCGCGCCGGCGAACCTCTTCCGCCTTGCGTTCGCTCTCGGCTCGCCGGGATTCCTGTTCGGCTGCCTTGCGCGCAAGCTCTTCCTCGCGGATACGGCGGGCTTCCATCTCGGTCTGTGACGGTTGCCGGGGCCCGGTGGGCCGCGCTTCGGCGGGCACGGGTTCCGGACGCTTGACGTAGGTGCGTTTCCGGCGCACCTCGATGGTGACGTTTCGTCCAGTGCGCCCCTGCCCCGTCTTCAGCGTGCCGATGGACTTTTTCTTGAAGGTGATCTTTCTGGGCGCCGACATGGAAGAACCATGGCTTTGCTTCAGATGGGCCAGCAGCTTCTGTTTCTGACCTTCGGTAACGGGCTCGCCGTCGCTGGTGTGCGGCAGGCCGGCGTCCGCCATCTGCCGTAACAGGCGGTCTACCGGCGCTCCCACCGTCTCTGCTAGCTGTCTAACCGTTACGTCCGTCATGCCAATTTCTCCGACAACGCGCTCTTCACCACTTGCGCGCGTCTACCCAGCGACCCCTGCCGTGCCCGCGGCGGCATTGTCACTGGCCCCGTCCTCGCCGTCGGCAGTTGCCTCGAACCAGGGAGCGCGAGCGGTCATTATCAGCTCCGCCGCGCGCTCTTCGTCCATCTCCTCGACAATGTCGAGCAGATCGGGAATGGCGAGCTCCGCGAGATCTTCCATCGTCACTACCTCGTGGCTCGCCAGGCGGAGGGCCAGCGCCCGCTCCATGCCGTCCATGTTGAGCAGATCTTCCGCCGGTTGCCGGTCACCGAGCAGTTCCTCGCTGGCTATGGCCTTGGTCAGCAGCGCGTCTTTCGCCCGGTTGCGCAGTTCCTGGACAATCTCCTCGTCGAAGCCTTCGATAGCCATCATTTCTTCGATCGGGACATAGGCCACTTCTTCAAGCGTGGTGAACCCCTCCTCCACCAGCGCCGCCGCCACGTCCTCGTCCACGGATAGCGCTTCCATGAATTCGCCCATGAACCGGCCGGCTTCCGCCTCCTGTTTCTCGGCGGCCTCCTCCTCGGTCATGATGTTCAGCGTCCAGCCGGTGAGATCGCTCGCCAGACGAACGTTCTGGCCGCCGCGGCCGATCGCCTGGGCCAGGTTGTCTTCGCTGACCGCGAGATCCATCGAGTGGGCATCTTCATCGATGACGATGGATGCAACCTCGGCCGGCGCCATGGCATTGACCGTCAGCTGTGCAGGGTTCTCGTCCCAGAGCACGATGTCGATGCGCTCTCCGGCCAATTCGCCGGAGACAGCCTGGACTCGCGAACCGCGCATGCCCACGCAGGCGCCGACGGGGTCGATCCGGCCGTCGTTGGTCTTCACGGCGATCTTGGCCCGGGAACCCGGGTCGCGGGCCGCACCGCGAATTTCGATGACGTCTTCGGAAATCTCCGGCACCTCGATCTTGAACAACTCCCTGAGCATATCTGACGAGGTTCGCGTGAGAATCAGCTGCGGACCCCGGTTGTCGGGGCGCACTTCAAGCAACAGCGCGCGGAGACGGTCGCCCACCCGAAACGACTCCCGCGGGATCAGATGTTCACGCAGGAGCAATCCTTCGGCATTGTTGCCCAGGTCGACAATGACGTTGTCCCGGCCCACGCGCTTGACCGTCCCGCCGACGAGATCCCCGACCCGCGGCAGGTATTCCTCCACAACCTGCGCCCTTTCCGCCTCCCGCACCTTCTGCACGATGACCTGCTTGGCCGTCTGCGCGGCAATGCGGCCGAACTCCACCGATTCAACGGGCTTTTCGATGGTATCGCCCAATTCCAGGTCGCTTGCCCGGTCGTCGTCAGGCTCAATCTGGGCTGCCGGGTTGAATTCCTTCTCTTCTTCTTCCTCTTCTTCCAGAGCTTCCGGGTCGACCACCGTCCACACGCGGAATGTCTCGTACTCACCGGTTTCGCGGTCGATGGCGACGCGGAATTCGGCCCCTTCTTCATAGCGCTTCTTGGTGGCCGTGGCGAGCGCGCTCTCGATGGCGCCAAAAATAACGTCCTTGGTGACGCCCTTTTCGTGCGACACCGATTCGACCACCAGCAGAATTTCCTTCGACATTGCCGTTCGTATCCTCAATCGAATTGCGGTACCAACCGCGCCCGTTGCACGTTCTCAAGCGGCAACACATATTCCGCGTCATCCAGGCGCACCAGCGCCTGGGCATCCTCCACGTCCGCGAGCAGGCCCACGAAGCGTTTCCTGCCCTCAAACGGAAAGTTGAGCCGCACATCGACGGTGGCGCCGATGTTCGCCTCGAACTGCTCGGCCTTGAACAGGATGCGGTCAAGCCCGGGCGACGAAACTTCGAGCGTATAGCCTCCGCCGAACAGATCCTCCACATCGAGTACATCGCCGACTTCGCGGCTGACCGTTTCACAGTCGTCGATCGTCACTCCCTCCGGTTTGTCGATGTAGAGCCTCAACTTGGACCGTTTCCCCGCGGTAAAGAACTCGACACCCCAGATCTCGCAGCCCAGCCTTTCCACTGTTTCCTTCAGGCTCTCTTCAATCTGTCTTTCGGTCCTGTTCACCATGCACCAACAAAAAATGGGCTTACGCCCATTTTCACCCTCTACTTCATCCAGAGGTTTCCCTCGCGCGGTCACCTGCCGGCGGCGCCTACTAAAAGGCCCCGTAGCGGGGCCCTCTAGTTTCCGTTGGTAGCGGGGGCAGGATTTGAACCCACGACCTTCGGGTTATGAGCCCGACGAGCTACCAGACTGCTCCACCCCGCATCAGCAAGGAAGGGGATTATAGGGACGCGCAGCCGCCCCCGCAACCGCCGGAAGGCGGCTGTTCATGCGCTGAAAACATGCGCTCTTCGGGCCGGGTTTTCCACACGGCGAACGCGTGGAAGACACGGTGAACCTGGTGCCGAAGGCGAGACTCGAACTCGCACGGGCTGTTGCCCACTACCCCCTCAAGGTAGCGTGTCTACCAATTTCACCACTTCGGCAAATGTCCTGACTCTATCCTGTTCGGAGCGTTCCGCGTCCGGGCGAATGCGGACGCTAAACGTCGGGGAGGCCGGAATCTACACCTTCTTCCTCCGGAGTCAACTGCTCCGGCTCTTCGAGCGGCTCCTCGATCGCCGGAACTCCCAGTTCCTGCATGCGCTCGGCACGTTCCTTGGCGAAGTAGGCAAGACCGAACGAGATCACGAAGAAGCCGATCGCCAGCCATACCGTCATCTTCGTGAGAAACGAGGCGCTTCCCCCGCTGCCGAACATCGTATTGGACGCCCCGGCACCGAAGGCCGCCCCGACATCGGCCCCCCGGCCCTGCTGCAGCAGAACCAGGCCTCCAAGCGCAACGGCATCCAGCACCAGCAGTACAAGCAATATCGTTTCAAGATCCATCACAACCGGTTTCTCTCATCATTCGCTGCCTGCCGATTTCTCGCGGCAGCGATTATTCCCAAAAAACTGTCCGGCTCGAGCGAGGCGCCGCCTATGAGCCCACCATCGATGTTCGGCTGCGCGAAGAGTTCCGCGGCGTTGTCCGGCTTGACGCTGCCGCCATAGAGAATCCGCACCGACCGGCCCGTCGTTTCATCCACATTGTCGATCGCCTCGCGAATGAACCCATGCATCTTCTCCGCCTGTTCCGGAGTGGCGGTCCGTCCCGTTCCGATGGCCCAGACCGGCTCATAGGCAACGG
>JAPOON010000548.1 GCA_026713405.1 Gammaproteobacteria bacterium | reverse complement strand
TTGCAGCACCTCGGCGGCTGGATCACGCCCTGGGAAGTCGGCTACCTCGGCAGCATGCTCTAAAGCTAGCCTGCCGGTTCCAAACCGGTGTGGGGCGGGGGAGCACGGCTGACGATGGCGACCAGGGCCAGCCAGGTGATTATGGATCCGGCGGCAATGGCCACACCCACCCCGTCGAGCCCGAACTGCCCCTGCATGGAGAAATACCCGGTCAGGAAAACCAGGGTGCCGAGAATGCGCCCGGCCATGATCCGGCCCGCGCGGTCCATGGCGTAACCCGCCGGTGTCAGCGCCGCGCCGCCAAGGTCGAAGGCCGCGCCGAAAATCAGCCACACCAGCAACGCCGCGGCAGCGGGGAATTCGGGGCCGAACAGGGTTCCGAGCAACCAGTCGCCGACCAGCAGGGAACCGGCCGTCAGGGCCAGCCCGATACCCCCGGCGATCAGGCAGGCCCGCACGAGCAGGCGGCGGAACTTTCCGTAGTCTTCATGCCAGAGCCGGGTCAGGTCGGGAAAAATGGCCTGGCTCAACAGTACCGCGGGCCGCGTCAGCACCGTCGAGCAATCCCGCGCCGCCTTGAAGAGCCCCGCGCTCTCCGCCCCGAGGGTTGCGCCCACCATCAACGTCGCCAGTCGATTCGGCACCAGCTCCAGAAGGGCCTGCACGTAGGTCACCGAAAGAAAGTGCGGCAAGCCGGGAAAGGCGGCGAAAGAGCCGCCGCCAAACCAGGAGATGCGCAGCCCGGACTCGCGGACCTTGCGGCGTCCCTGCCAGATCAGGAACAGGTACTCGGTTGCCAGGGAACAACCCCAGATGGCAAGGAAGGTCTCGATGCGCGGTGAGGCGACGCTGGCGGCGAGCGCGCCGGCGAAGCGGATTGCGGGACCCACCGCCATCTGCTGTGCGAGCAGGTAGAAACGGTTGATCGCCTGCAGATAGCCCCGGGCACTGCCGATACCGGAGAAGAGCAGGGCGCCGCTATAGAGCGTGCAGTAGCCGACGGTGGATGCATCCCAGTCGAGCAGCAGCCCGGCCACGGGAGCGAGCGCCACCGCCAGTGTTGCGGCGCCCAGCGCAATACAGCGGTCGAGTCGCCGGGTGAGTTCCAAGAGCCCGTGCAGTTTCCCGGTTTCACCGTCTTCGACGAGCGGCACGCCCCAGCGCACGATGGTCAGGGAGGGTTTGACGTTCACCAGGCCGCGGACGGTCAGGGCATAGACATGCACGAGCACCACCGTCCCGAACTCGGCCAGGTCCAGGGCGCGGGCAAGGGTGGCCACCGCGCCCAGGTTGAGCAGCACGGCCACCAGCCGGCCGCTGAACAGCAGCCGGAAATTGGCGAATACGCGGCGGGGTGCCATGGCCGCGGCCGTGCGCCGGATCAACCGGCCTCCATCGACCCCGAGTGCCGGACGTCGGTGCCCTTGACCATGTACACGACATGCTCGCAGAGGTTCTTCGCGTGGTCGCCGATCCGCTCGAGCGCCCTGGCCGTCCACAGGGTATTGAGCCACAGCCCCGGTTCCCGGGCGGTTACTTCCCCGGCATTGCGCACGACGGAATCATAGCCGTCATCCACCTCGGCATCGGCAGCGATGACATCGTAGGCCGCATCCACGTCCAGCCGGGCGAAGGCATCGAGCGCCCGGCGCAGCATGACCGCGACCAGTTCCGAGAGTTGCAGGATCTCCGCATGCTGGTCGGCGGGCTGCGGAAGTGATGCGGCGGCGATTGCCGCCTTGGCGATGCGGTCGGCCTCGTCGCCCACCCGCTCGAGGTCCGTGCCGGCCTTCATGATGCACACCAGCAGGCGCAGGTCGGCCGCTGCGGGCTGCCGCAGCGCGATAGTGGCGATGCACTCGTCGTCGATCTCCACCTCGAACCGATTGACCTCGTCGTCGGCGGCCCGCACTTCTTCCGCGAGTGCGCTGTCGTGGGTGGTGAAGGCGCGCACGGCTTTCTGCAACTGCTGTTCGACCAGCCCGCCCATCGCCAGCAGGCGCAGGCGCAGGTTTTCGAGCGCGCTGCCGTACTGTTCCGATATGTGGCGGTTCATGGGTGCGAATCAACCGTAGCGTCCGGTGATGTAGTCCTCAGTCTGCTTGTCAGCCGGATTTGTGAAAACCGTCTGCGTGGTATCGAATTCTACGAGTTTTCCGAGGTGGAGGAACGCCGTCCAGTCCGACACCCGGGCCGCCTGCTGCATGTTGGGCGTGACGATGACGATGGTGTAGTCGGATTTGAGGGCCTCGATCAGTTCCTCGATACGAGCCGTGGAGATGGGGTCGAGGGCGGAGGCGGGCTCGTCGAGCAGCAACACGTCGGGTTGCACGGCAAGCGCCCGGGCGATGACCAGCCGCTGCTGCTGTCCGCCGGACAACTCGAGCGCCGACGCATGCAGCCGGTCGAGCACCTCGCTCCAGAGCCCGACGCTCTTCAGCGCCCACTCCACCCGGTCGTCGAGTTCCAGCTTCGACAGGCCGCCCTGGAGCCTGAGCCCGTAGGCGACGTTTTCGAATACGGACTTCGGAAAGGGATTGGGTTTCTGGAAGACCATGCCGACCTGGCGCCGCAGCCTGGAGACATCGATCTCCGGGCCATGGATATCCTCGCCGTTCAACAGGATTCGCCCGGTCACGCGGGCGTTGTCGGTCAGGTCGGTCATGCGGTTGAAACAGCGCAGCAGTGTCGACTTGCCGCATCCCGAAGGGCCGATGAAAGCGCGTGACCTGGCGGCGCGGAATCCGCATCCGTATGTGGGACACTACCTGACGCTCGCCGTAGAAAACCGAGACATCGTCCACGTGAATACAGGTTGCGTCCATGCTGCGGTCAATTCTCCACGTATCGGTAGCGGGCTTCCAGGCGGTTGCGCAGCAGCGTGGCGGCGAGGTTGAGCACCACGACGATCACGACCAGCAGCAGTGCGGTGGCGAAGACGAGCGGGCGGGCGGCCGCCGGGTTGGGGCTCTGAAAACCCACATCGTAGATGTGGAAACCGAGGTGCATGAACTGCCGCTCCAGGTGAATGAACGGAAAGTTGCCGTCCACGGGCAGGGCCGGCGCGAGTTTTACCACGCCCACCAGCATGAGCGGCGCGACCTCGCCGGCCGCCCGGGCCACCGCGAGGATCACGCCCGTCAGTATCGAGGGGCTGGCCATGGGCAGAACCATGCGAAAAAGCGTCTCCGCCTTGGTGGCGCCGAGCGCCAGGCTGCCCTCGCGAATCCGCTGCGGGACCCGCGCGAGTCCCTCCTCGGCGGAAACGATGACCACCGGAACGGTGAGCAGCGCCAGGGTCAGGGAAGCCCACAGCAGACCGGGCGTTCCGAACGTGGGTGCGGGTTGCGCTTCCCGGAAGAACAGGTCGTCCAGGGTGCCACCCACCGCATAGACGAAGAAGCCCAGGCCGAAAACGCCGTAGACGATGGACGGCACCCCCGCCAGGTTGTGGACCGCGATGCGGATCGTGCGCACCACGCCGCCCTGTGGCGCGTACTCACGCAGGTAGAGGGCCGCGATCACCCCGAACGGCGCCACCAGAACGGACATCACCAGTACCATCATCACGGTTCCGAATATCGCCGGAAAGACGCCGCCCTCGGTATTCGCTTCCCGGGGAGGCTCGCTCAGGAATCTCCAGAGGCTCTCCAGGTAGTGGCCGAGCTTGCCCCAGGCGGTCATGCGGTTGGGCTGCCAGGCACGGATGATCGTGCCCAGCGGCAGGGTGGCTTCGCCGCCGTCCATCAACCGTATCGACACGTTGTCGCGGCCGAGCGCATCGACGTTCGGCTCGCCTGACCGCCGCGGCGCGATACGCGGCCTGCAGCCGCGCTTCCCGGGCCTCGATGTCATCGACCCTCGTCACGCCGTCGAGCGCCCGCCGCCGGCGCTCGAGCCGCAGGCTTTCGAGTTGGTTGTCGATCTCGTGAAACTCCGAGTCCTGAAGCCCGCCTATCTCGGCGCGCAGGCGCCCGGCGCGCTCGATGCGCTCGCTCAGTGCGGCCCAGGTCGGGCCGCCGGAAACCGGCACCCCGTCTTCAGCCAGCCCGACCAGGAACCCGTAGGCATTCCCCCATTCGGTGCGCTCGAAGACGACGACATCCCGCGGCACGGTCAGGTCCGTTACCCGGTGCGCGAAGACCCATCGGAAATCCGGTGCTGCCTCGCGCCGGTTGCCCGTCTTGACGAGCCAGCGTTCGACGGGGTCCGGAGCAGTGCCGGGCTCTGCCGCCGCTTCGAGGTACTGACGCCTGGAAATCGTCTCCCGTCCAGCACGTTCGCCGACAACGTGCAGCCCGCCGGCCCCGGTTCGATAGTCGAAGGCGATCACTTCGCTGGGCCAGAAGTGGCCGAGACCGCGAACGGCGAGCAGTACGAAGAGGCCGGCCACGGCCAGGATGCCGGCGCCGATGGCCGCGGCGTTCAACCAGATCCACGGCGAGCCCGACCTCCACCAGGCACCGGGTCGGCGGGAAGCTTCAGAGCCTTGCATACCGGTCTCGCAGGCGCTCGCGCACGACTTCCGCGGCCGTGTTGAAGGCGAAGGTCATCACGAACAGCAGGAGGGCGATCAGGAAGAGAATGCGGTAGTGCGATGAGGCGACCTCGGTTTCCGGCAGTTCGACGGCAATGTTCGCGGCGAAGGTGCGCATGCCCTGGAAGATGTTCAGGTCCAGGATGGGCGTGTTTCCCGACGCCATGAGAACGATCATGGTCTCGCCGACGGCGCGTCCGAGCCCCACCATGATCGCCGAGAAAATCCCGGGCCCGGCGGTCAGCAGCACGATTCGGCTGACCGTCTGCCAGCGGGTCGCTCCGAGCGCCAGGGAACCCTGGACGAGGTGCGCGGGCACGTCGGCCATGGCCTGTTCGGACATCGAGAAGATGAACGGGATCACCGCGAAGCCCATGGCGATGCCGACGACGAGCGCGTTACGCTGGTCGTAACCGAGACCAAGCGAGTTCTGCAGCCAGGACCGGGCATCGCCGCCGAACAACGCCGCTTCCAGTTGCACATCGAAGGAAAAGACGAGCCAGGCGGTGGTGGCCAGCACCGGAATCGTCACCAGGGCCAGCCAGCCCTCGAGGCGCGTCGCCAGTCGGCCGGGCAGCCATTGCCAGGCGAAGGCGCAGGCCAGCACCGCAAGGGGCAGGGCGACCAGTGACAGCAGCACGGCGCTCAACATGTTCTCGACCAGCGGCGCCAGCCAAAGCCCGGCCAGAAATCCCAGCACCACGGTGGGCAGTCCGGCCATCATCTCGATGCCGGGCTTGATCCAGCGCCGCATGCGGGGGCTCATGAAACAGGCCGTGTACACGGCGCCCATCACCGCCAGGGGCACGGCGAACAGCAGGGCATAGAAGGCGGCTTTCAGCGTTCCGAAGAGCAGCGGGGTGAGCGAGAACTTGGGCTCGAAATCGATGTCGGCGGAGGAACTCTGCCAGTTGTAGACCGGCTCGTCGTAGCCCTCGTACCAGACCCGGCGCCACAGGGTCGACCAGGATATCTCCGGATGGTTGTTGTGAACCGCGTAGGCGTCCAGGCGACCCGGCCCGGCGAGCACCAACCGGTCTGCGGCCGGCGAAAAGGCGGCCAGGGGCGGAGTCGGCCCGGGTTCGAACCGGAACGACTCCAGTACCCGTTGCGAGGTGGTGTGCACCAGGTGTGCGTGGTGGTCGCGCGCGAAGGCGACGAAACCCTTGCGCCTCGGCTCTGCCTGCATGGCATCGACGGGGCTCTCGAAGCGGAATTGCCGGACCGGCGCCAGCTCCGTGGTTGCACCGTCGCGCCGCAGGGACCACTGGGTAACGATGCCGCGCTCATCGGCCACCAGGACGGAGTAGCGCCCGAGGAGCATTTCCATGGCCGTCATCCGGTCCGCCTCCCCCACGAGTTGCCCGGCGCCCTGTTCGACGGGGGTTTCCGGACGGGCGATGTCGGTCAGCCGGTAAGAGCCTTTTTCCGAGAAACGGTACAGCCAGCGCCCCCCGGGCCCGAATACGACATTCACGGCATCGCCGGCGCGCTCGAGCCGGCTGCCGCGCGGATCGCCCAGGGGCCGCGCGTCGTCCAGGTCCGAAAACTCGAGCAGTACGGTCTCCCCGGACTCGCCCAGGATCGCGACCTGCATGCGATTGCCGTCCATGAACACGTCGTGGGCGACGACATCGCTTTCAACGAAAGAGTGGAGGGGCAGCGCCGTACCGTCGAACAGCGCATCGAAACGGCTTGCCATCGATCTCGATTCGTTGGTGAAGCGCGGTTCATGGACGATGCGGTAGAAGTGAATCCTGTTGTCCCCGGTGAGCAGCGCGAACGTACTGTCGGACGGATACACCGGTTTGACCGCCTTTACCGGCAGATCAATGAGGGCGAAACTGCGGCTGACGGCGGGGGCGCCCGTTGCGGAATTCATCTCCGTGAAGACGAGTTTGCCGTCCCGGGTGATGAGCGAGGCGACATCGGAGGTGTCGCTGGTGGCGATGGCGAGGGGGTCGGCGCTTCCCGTGTCCACCCCGTACAGGCGCTCTACGCTTACCGGGGCGAATATGGGTGCGACGACCCATAGCAGGAAAAAGAAGATCAGGGCGAACGCCGCCAGCACGCTCCAGCCGCCGAGGGCGACGAGCCTTCTTGTCAGGGTGTCCACCAGGCGGTGGCGGTCAGTCCGCACGCCGCACCGGTCTGCTGCGCTGGACGCCGATGTGCCGGCCTTCTCTCAATCTCGTTCCTCGGGCAGCCTGGAATCAACTGCCATTCTACGCTTGCGGCTATCCGTCCATGACATCCGGCAGCGACCCGCCTGATGGGAAGGCCCGGCGGGTAACGGCACTGCGCCTGTTTCGGCCCTGGAAGGGATGGGTCAGTGCAGTTTTTCGAGTTCCAGTTCGGCGACATCTACCGGCAGCGGGATGTATCCGTCCTTGGCCACGACTTCCTGCCCATCCTTAGACAGCACGAGCTTCAGAAATTCCAATTCCAGGGGAGCGAGGGGCGTGCCGGGCTGCTTGTTCACGTAGATATAGAGAAAGCGGGCCAGGGGATATATGCGATTGACCGCGTTGTCGAAAGACGCGTCCACCGCCGGCTCATCGTCATGCCGGGATATCGCGACGGTGCGTACTCCGGGGGTCTCATGACCGATTCCCGAGTAACCGATGCCGTTCAGCGATGATGTGACGGCCTGCACGACCGAGGCGGAGCCGGGCTGTTCGCTGACCGTGTTCTTGAAATCGCCGGAACAGAGTGCCGCGGTCTTGAAATACCCGTAGGTTCCGGAC
This sequence comes from Gammaproteobacteria bacterium, assembly GCA_026713405.1. The sequence continues at coordinate 3,438 of JAPOON010000548.1, read as the reverse complement.
ACCGAGTTGCGCCCGTAAAGCTGGATGGGCCGGTCCGTCCAGGAACCGGTCAGGCCGAGTTCACCCCAGGTGGCGATGTCCGTGGCGCTGCCGCATCGCTGGGTGGCGGAGAAAACCGCATCGACCTGCGCGATGCTCATGGATTCGAGCGGGTTGTCCTTGTGCACGTAGATGGCCAGCGCGTCCAGGGCGACGCGGATGCCCGCCGGACGGTAGCCGTACTTCTTCTCGAAGGCTGCGCGTTCGCTGGCTTTCATGGGGCGGCTCATTGGCCCCAGGTTCGAGGTTCCCTGGATGAGCGCCGCCGGCGCGGTGGACGACCCGGCAGCCTGCACCTGGATGTAGACATCGGGATATGCGTTTCTGAAGGCTGCCGTCCAGCTCGTCATGAGGTTGGCCAGGGTGTCCGAGCCGACGCTGGAAAGATTGCCGGACACGCCGCTGACGCGCTGGTAGGCGGGCAGCTCGCCGCAAGTGGCTGCAACGGGCCTCGCCGGCGAAAGAGTCGACAGGAACAGGACACCGATTGCCCATAGGGGCAGCAGCAACCGGCCGATCCGCCGGAAGCGGACAGCGCCGGTTGCGAGGGGCGATGGACGGTGTGGGCGCTTCATGACTCCAGTTGATACTTGAGCGCAAAGACACAGAAAAACAGGCTGCCCTTGCCCAGTTCACTTTCCACCTGCAGCCGGGTGTTGTGCCGGCGCAGGATGTGCTTGACGATCGCCAGCCCGAGGCCGGTGCCGCCGCGAACCCGCGCACCGGCAAGATCGATGCGGTAGAAGCGCTCCGTAATTCGCGACAGGTGTTCCGGGGCGATGCCGACCCCGTGATCCTCCACTTCGAAGCGGGCACCCTCGCTGCTCCTGAACCAGCGTACCGTGATACGGCCCCCGTCCGGGCTGTAGCGGATGGCGTTGGCGATCAGGTTCGAGAAGGCGCTCTGTACCTCGCCCGGCACGCACTCGACAACGAGGTCGGCTTCGGTGTCGAAGACCAGTTCATGTTTCCGCCCGGAGAGTTGCTCGGCTTCCATGCGCAACGATTGCAGTAGCTTGCCGCCGTCGACAGCCTCGATGGTCTCGGCGTTGGGCTGCGGCGCGGATTCAAGCCGGGTCAGGGTGAGGAGGTCTTCCACCAGGGATTTCATGCGCTGGGCCGGTGGGCTCATGCGCTGGGCCAGTTCCTCCACCAGGCCCGGGTCGAGCGGTTCGTCGGCGATGGATTCGAGGTAGCCCAGGATGACCGTGAGCGGCGTGCGCAGCTCATGGGATACGTTGGCGATGAAGTCCTGGCGCATGGACAACAGGCGATTCAGCTCGGTCACGTCCCGGGCGATGAAGAGCGTGCGCTCATCGAGGGGGATGCGCCGTATTTCCAGGCGCATCTGATCGTGCAAGGGGGATGCGATTTCGATCAGTTCCTCCTCGATCTCGCCGTTCATCAGGGCGACCAGGGCCGGGTCCCGCACCAGCCCAAGCAGGTTCTGGCCCCCGTCGTCGGGCCCGAGCCCGAGCAGGCGCTGCGCGGTGCTGTTGACCTGCTCGATTTCGCCCAGTCCCCGCACCATCACCCAGGCATCCGGCAACCCGTCGGCCGTGGATTCCAGGAACCTGAGCCTCGTGGCGAGAGAGCGGCTGCGCTCGCGGCCGCCGCGGATGGTGCGGAACAGCCGGTCGAGCGGGGCCTGCCAGAAACTGCTGCGGGCCGCCGGACGCGTCAGCGGCGCTCGGGACCACCGGAGGAACTCGCGGTAGTCGAGCCAGTTGAGCGTGACAAGCCCCGCCAGGCCCGTGGCGAGACCCCAGGCAACGCTCGACAGCAGCCACCCGGCCAGCGCGGCGACCAGCACCAGAACGGTCAATCGGAGATATTCGTCAGATTTGGGTGTCACGCGCGGGTGTACTTCTGTCGCGAGCCGGAATGCGCCGCGGAGGCTCGCCGACGTAACCAGGATACGTGAAGAGCCGACGACAACGCAGATGGGCGCTTGTGGGCACGCTGATGCGGCATTGTCAGTCGGGATAGGCGCATTGCTTGGCTACGCGCTCAAGTTGCTCCGCTACTTGGACAGGTAGTTCGAAAATGCAACTCATCTGTCCACGTCAAGGCCGCTCAAGGATTCTAGTGACGGTTCGTTCACCGTGGCGCCGATTATGACATCAAAGCGTTACGAATCCCCGGCGGCCAGAGCGGCGGCGATGGCTTCCACCATGGCCCAGCGGTGCGCCGACAGCCGCGCATCCGTGGCCCGGGGCCAGGCGCTGTGCATGGCGACCACGGTCCCGGAGCGAGGGTCGATCCAGATCATCTGTCCGAAAATTCCGAGGGCGGCGTAAGTGCCGTCCGGTCGCAGCCACCAGAAATAACCGTAACCTGCGTTGGTGTCCGCCGGAGTGGTCGAACGCGCCATCCAGCCGTGGGGCAACAGCCTTTGGCCGTCCCCCGCGGTTCCCTCCGCAAGCGCGAACAGGCCGATGCGCGCGTAGTCGCGCAGCGTCGCGCTGATGCAGCAGCCTCCGTACTCGGCGCCGCCCGGGGCGCCGATCATCCAGTTGGCGTCCGCTTCCATGCCGAAGGGGCGCCAGATCCTGTGGCTCAGGTACGTTGCCAGGTTGTTGCCGATGGCGGCGCGCAGCACGGCGCCGGCCAGGCTCGTCTCTCCGGTGGAATAGTTGAAACGGGTGCCGGGAGGCGCGGCGGTGGGCAGGGCACGCATGTAGTCGAGGAAGGGCAGGATGGCGATCGGGCTCTGCGATACGTCCGCTTCCGGGTCTTCGTAGTCTTCATTCCATGCGACCCCGGAGGACATCTGCAGAAGCTGTTCGATCGTCACCTGGTCGTACGCGCCTCCGGCCAGCCTCGGGAGATAGCGGACCACCGGATCGTCCAGGCTTTCGACGTAGCCATCGGCCAGGGCCGCGCCGTAGAGCAGGCTCACCACCGATTTTGCGATGGAATAACTCACCCACAGGGTCGATGGATCGTTGCCGAGTTCGTATCGTTCGTAGCGTACCCGGCCCCCATGCACCACGATCAATCCGGCGATGTGGGTCTCCCGGACGAAATCGTCCAGGCTGTAGCGCTCCCCTTCCAGGTCGTAGGACAGTGCCGCAAGGTCGCGCAGGGCAGGGGGCAGGGGGTGGGCGCGGCCGCCGGCCCGGACCGGCCTCGTGGGGAAGGTGCCGGCGTAGTCGCTGAACGCACGCAGGCGCCGGGCGGGGCTCCAGACGAGAATCTGCTTGGGTTCCGGCCAGGCGCCATCGTCTTGGTCGGCAGCGGCGCCTGTGGCCGCGCCGCCCAGGAAGAGCGCGGTGCAGCCGGTGGCGAGCGGAACGGCAAGGGCCCGAAGCAGCAGAACGATGCGCGCTACTCCAGTTCCGCCATGGTGGCGAGCAGGTCGCAGACCCGGTTCGAATAGCCCCACTCGTTGTCGTA
>JAPOON010000547.1 GCA_026713405.1 Gammaproteobacteria bacterium | reverse complement strand
TTCGCGAAAAACGGCGACTGTAGCGCAAAGGGGAGCGCCCCGCACGAGGGTCAATCGATTTGATGTCTCGTTTGCTTACGCCGTTTCGAGCGTGGAGTGGTCCAGCCCTTCCACGCGGGAAAAGTCTCGATCGAAAGTCAGGAGATGACCGTTGCATTCCTTCGTCGCCGCCGCGATCCGGGCGGTGTTTTTCACGGAGCCGAAAAAAGGAGGTCAGTCTTCGGGCAGTGCGTAAGCGATCAGGTAGTCACCGGGCGGCGACGGAGAGGTGAAATGCCCGCCGGCCGCGATCGTCACGTACTGACGCCCACCGGAAACATAGGACATCGGTACGGCATTGCCCGTGGTGGGCATTTCATCGGCCCACAGCTCCTCACCGCTGTCGATGTCGAACGCCCGGATGTGACGGTCGGCTGCCGCGGCAATGAAGACCAGGCCGGACGCCGTGATTATCGGGCCGCCCATCTCCACGCCGCCGCGCATGTAGGTGAGCGGCCAGTATGCCTGGTGCTTGAGGGTTCCCAGCGGCACACGCCAGAGCAGTTCGCCGCTGACCAGGTCTACCGCATCCAGGGTTCCCCAGGGCGGCTTTGTGCAGGGCGCGCCAAAGGGCGAGACGAACGGGCGCATGGTTGCGCAGTAGGGCGAATCGCGTTGCGGGTAAGGCGTATCGACGCCGTCGCATTGCGCCTGGGGCAGCAGTTGCACGACCATGGCCACGTGCTTGGTGTTGGTCACCATCACCTGGCGCACCGGGTCCACCGCCGGCGCTCCCCAGTTCTGGCCGCCGATGTTGGAAGGATAGAGCACGGTGCCCTTTTGCGAGATGGGCGTGTATATCGGCCCGGTGGTGAGCTCCTCCAGTTGCCTGCTGCACCAGTTCCTGTCCCAGAAGGTAAAGCCCCAGGCGTCCTCGGGGGAAGCGCCGAGCTGGTGCAGCGGTACGGGCCTCACGGGAAACGGCTGCGTGGGGCTGAGATACTCGCCGGGCACGGCGCCCTCCTGGGGGACCGGGCGTTCCTCCACCGGGTGCAGGGGTTCGCCGGTCTCCAGGTCGAGTACGAAGGTCATGCCCATCTTGGTGACCTGCACCACTGCCGGGCGGCCGCCACCGATGTCCAGATCCACCAGGGTCGGTTGCGCAGGCACGTCCATGTCCCAGATATCGTGGTGCACCGTCCGGTAGTGCCAGACCAGCTCGCCCGTAGCGCCGTCCAGGGCGACCACGGAACTCGAGTAGTAGTCCAGGTTGCCGCCCCGGTCGCCGCCGTAATAGTCCGGCGATGAATTGCCGGTGGGCACGATCACCAGGTTGCGCTCGGCATCGGCGGAGATGGTGGACCAGACATTGGTGGTCCCCGGGGTGTAGGTGCCTGCCTCGTCTATTTCCGGCAGCCCGGGCGGCACGGGGTTCCAGCCCCAGCGGAACTCGCCGGTTCGTACGCTGTAGGCACGCACGACACCGGACGGCACACCCCTGCGCACGCTGTCTTCCACGTAGGAGCCGGTGATCACCAGGTCGCCGAGCACGGCCGGCGCGCTGGTGATGCCGTACTCGCCGGCATTTTCGGTGGCCGACAGCCCTTCGGTGGTGTCCACTTCGCCATCGATGCCGAAGTCGGGGCAGCGCTTCCCGCTCTTTCCGTCCAGCGCAATCAGCCGGCCGTCGAGCGTCCCGAGCACGATGCGGTGCGCACAGTGGGCCGAGGCGTCCGCGTCCGGGTCCGTCCAGGAACTCACCGCGCGGCAGTTGGTAAGGTGTTCGTCGGACATGTCGACCCCGGGGTCGAACTTCCAGCGTTCCTCGCCGGTTCGCGGGTCGAGCGCGAATACACGGTTGAAGGGCGTGCAGTAGTAGAGGGTGTCGTTGACGAGAATCGGGGTTCCGGTGAATGCCGAGGCGGGCATTCCTTCATTGCCGAAGCCGTCCACGCCACGGATCGCCCCTTCGCGGAAATCGCCGGAGCGATGGGTCCAGGCCACCTCCAGGCCGTCGACGTTGCCCGCATCGATCTGTGTCGCGGCCGTGTAGTGGCCG
>JAPOON010000546.1 GCA_026713405.1 Gammaproteobacteria bacterium | reverse complement strand
GGCGAGCGCCGCGCCCCGCCCCAGGCCGGGATTGTCCGTGGCAACGCCGACGGTGACGACGCCGAGACCCTGGGCGATGGCCATCGACATGCGCTCGGCGGTGTGGTTCGCGACGGCGTGCGAGATCTCGTGGCCCATGATCTGCGCTAATTCGTCATCGGTGAGGTCGAGCTTTTCGACCAGCCCGCTGTAGATGGCCATGCGGCCGCCTGCCATGCACCAGGCATTGACCGTATCGGGCCCGTCGATCAGCGCCACGCTCCAGCGCCAGTTGGCGGTACGCGGATAGAGCCGTACCGTCTCGGCCACCAACCTGCCGGTGACGACGCCGACGCGATCCGCGAGCACGGGGTCGTCGAGCAGTTTGTCCTCCTGGTCGAGCTGCCGGACGGTGGAGATGTAGGCCACGCGGGACTCGGCGATGGCGGCTTCCGGCGAAATCAGCATGAGTTGGCTGCGGCCCGTGGGGCTGGTCGTGCAGCCAAACAGGGTCGCCGTGACGATCAACAATGCGGGCAATTGGCGCGTCACTGCACGAGTCCGTTGCGACGGTGGCGAGGATTTCAACGGATGACACGCGGATTTGCAACAGCGTGCCCGGCACCGGAACACCGCGTGGTTTTACGGGGCGTCGGCGCGGCCGGCAAGGTCGATCATTCCCGCCCCAGCCGCCACAGCGATGCCAGGTTGTTGCGCTGCATGTCCGAAGAGCCGCCGACGATGGGCATGCTGAGCAGGTCGCGCACATTGCGCTCGATATCGTAGCCGTCGGAGAGCGCGTAGGCGCCCATCACCTGCTGGCAGGCCAGCGCGATCTCCACGCCCGCGTCGGCGCAGAAGAGCTTGGCCATGCTGGTCTCCACCGCGCAGGGCCGGCGCTGGTCGGCGAGCCAGGCGCTGTGATAGAGCAGGTGACGGCAGGCCTGCAGCCTGGTTCGGGCAGTGACGAGCTTGTGGCGGATGGCCTGGTGGCCGGCGATGGGCTTGCCGAACTGCACCCGCTCCCCGGCATACGCCCAGGCTTCCTCGAGGGCCGCCTGGGCGATGCCGAAGGCCACCGCTGAAATTTCGATCTTCTCGACGTTCAGGGCTTCGCCGGCCAGCAGCTTCCAGCCCTGGTTCCACATCTCCTCGCCGCCGACGATTGCCGTCGCCGGTAACTCCACGTTGTCGAAATAGACATCCGATGAAAGCGTATAGCGCAGGTTGACGTGCTCGATGGGCTGCATGGACAGGCCCGCAGAATCGGTGGGCACGAGCAGGAACGACAGGTTCCGGTAGCGTTCCTCGGCCGGGCCGGAGCGCACCAGGCAGTAGATGTAGTCCACAAAATCCGCGCCGGTGCACCAGCGCTTGGCGCCGTTCAGCACAATGGTATCGCCCTGCCGCTCGGCCCGGGTTTCGACGCTGGCCAGGTCGCCGCCCACGTTGGGTTCCGACAGCCCGTAGGCGAAGGTGATCTCGCCCCGGGCAAGGCGCGGCAGCAACTCGCGCTTTTGTGCCTCTGAGCCGTTTTCGGAAACGTTGATGCCACCGTAGAAGGCGGTGTGGATGAAAGGGCCGGCAAGGAAGGGCCCGGCCCGGCAAAGTTCCTCGATGACGGCGACCGCGGCGAGGATGTCCCGGCCGGAACCGCCGTACTTCTCGTCGATGGTGAGCCCCATGATGCCAAGGTCGCACAGCTTGCGGTGCAGGTCCCGGGGAAACGTGTGGTTGCGGTCCCACTCCAGGCGCTTCTCCCTGGGCGCCTCGGTTTCCACGAAGCGCTGCAACTGGCGGCGCAGTTCGCCGATGTGTTCCGGCTCGTCAACAAAAGTCTGCAGGCTGATCGGTCATTCCTCCATTCAATTTGCGGGGGTCGCCACCGGTCGGGCGCAGCGCGAGCCGAAGCATCGCTTCGGCAGGTGGCGACGCCCCGCAACTGCGTTGCGGGGGCGGGGTGGCGAATAAACGGCGCTGTCAAATCGAACAATACCGCGTAGCGGCCCCACCCACCG
>JAPOON010000545.1 GCA_026713405.1 Gammaproteobacteria bacterium | reverse complement strand
CTGCATCTCGTTGGTGCCCTCGCCGATGCACAACAGCGGCGCGTCGCGGTAGAGGCGTTCCACGGGGTATTCCTTCGAATAACCGTATCCGCCGTGGATACGCATGGCCTCGGTGGCGTTTTCCATGGCGCTTTCCGAGGCGAAATACTTGGCCATCCCCGCCTCCATGTCGCAGCGCTCGCCGGCATCGTAGGCGCGGGCGGCATCCAGGGTTAGCAGTTCGGCTGCCCGGGCGCGGGTCGCCATCTCACCGAGCTTCAGTTGTATGGCCTGGTGCTGGCAGATGGGCTTGCCGAAGGTTTCCCGGGTCTGGGAGTAGGCGGTGGCTTCCTGGAGCGCACGCCGGGCAATGCCCACGGAACGGGCGGCCACGTTGATACGGCCCAGTTCCAGCCCGCCGACGGCCATGTAGAACCCCTGCCCGGGAACGCTCCCGACGAGGTGCCGTTTCGCATCGAGCCGGTAGTCCTCGAAGATCAACTCCGCCGAGTCGATCCCCTTGTAGCCCAGCTTCTCAAGCTTGCGCCCGGTCTTGAAGCCCGCGTGCGGTGCGCCGGTGTCCGGGCCCGCCTTGGGCGCGATGAACATCGACATGCCCTTGCGCGGCGGCGTGGCCTCAGGGTCCGTCTTGACCAGCAGCGCCACGGCGCCGCCCTCGATGCCGTTGCTGATCCAGGTCTTGGCGCCGTTGATGACATAGTCCCCGTCCTCTGAATCCGCCCGGGTGCGGATGCCCTGCAGGTCGGTGCCCGCATTGGGTTCCGTAAGCGCCAGGGCGCCGCGGATCTCGCCGGTGACGAATTTCGGCAGCCAGTATTCCCGCTGATGGTCGGTGCCGTAGCGCTCGACGATGCGCGCCATCATCAGGTGGGAATTGAAGATGCCCGACAGCGACATCCATTCCTCCGAGATCAGGGCCACGATCTTGGCGTAGGTGCTGGCGGACAGGCCCAGGCCGCCGTGTTCCTCGGCGATGGTGGCGCCGAACAGGCCGAGCTCGCGCATCTGGTCGACCATGCCGTGGGGATAGATGTCGTCGTGCTCGAGCGCCGCGGCCTGGGGTTTCACATCCCTTTCGACCCACCTGGCTATGGTGTCGAGAATGGCCTGTTCGTCCGATTCGCTGTAGCTGGGTGCGGCTGCGGTCATGTTGCGATCCTCATTTCAATCCGACGCGTCGAACGGCCATATCAGGCTGACCCGGCTGGACTTCGTATTCGCGGGTAAGGTTGTCAAGTGAATCAAGTTCCGTCCCGGTCACTGTTTTCTCGTCGGGCCGGGGCGTCGCCCCGTTAGTAGTTCTCCATCCGATCTTCGACCGCCCCACCCTCCGCCGGCACCAGCACGTTGCGGAGGAAAGAGCAGACCTCCACCCCGTCCTGGTTGAGGCCGATGGTCTTCACCGTGACGATGCCCTGCCCGGGTCGGGACTTCGACTCCCGCTTGGCGATGACTTCCGACTCGCCGTAGAGCGTATCCCCCACGAATACCGGTGCGGTGAACTTGACCTCGTCCATGCCCAGGTTGGCGATGGCTTTCTGGCTGATGTCCGTGACGCTCATGCCTATGAGCAGGGAAAGGGTGTAGGTGCTGACCACCAGGTTCTGGCCGAACTCGGTCGCCTTGCCGAACTCCGCATCGAAGTGCAACGGGTGAGTGTTCAGCGTCAGCAGCGTGAACATGTGGTTATCGTATTCGGTGACGGTCTTGCCGGGGCGATGCTCGTAGACATCCCCCACCTGGAAGTCGCCGAAATAGCGGCCGAACGTTTCCCGATAGCGTTGCGGTCCGACCTGTTTCATGGTCTTGGTCATGGGCTCTCAGTCTCCTATAAGCGCTGTACGTTTCGCCACCCGCGCCTGCTTATGGACTCCGTACAGGCGGGCCAATGATCCGCAGGTGTTGCTCCGCAACCTGGAAAGTCAGTTCGAAAATGCAGTTCATCTGCCAACATCAAGGCCGCCAAAGGATTCAGGAACTTTCCGTTCGGATCATTCCCGGAGCGGCCGCTCGGCCGGGTCGAGCATCGACAGTTTTTCAAAAAGATTGGCAGGCTCCGAAATCCCCACGATATAGACCATCCGTTCCGTCACCTCCCCTTCCGCGTGCAGTGCACCGGCGGGAATGACCAGTTTGTCGCCGGGCCCGAGGGGAATTCGCTCACCGTGTTCGTCGATCACGTAGCTGGAGCCGGACAGAACGTATCCGCAGTTGTCGACGTCGTGCCAGTGAAGGGGCAACTCCTGCATGCGTTCGGACACGTATGTCGTCGGCCACAGGTCGAGCCTGTCGATGTCACGGAGCACTTCGGACTTCGTGGTGAAGAAATTGTGAATGACCTGCATGGGTCCTGGTTTCAACGCCACGGGCAGCCTCCTCTGCACTGATCAAGCATTTTCGTCCTTCTTGCCGGCCGCCGCCTCCGCCATGAGGCAGTAGATCTCGAACATCATCTGGACGGCGTTCAGGCCGGTGGTGCCGGATGGGTCGAACGGCGGGGAAACCTCCACCACGTCTCCCGCGACGATGTCCAGCCCGTGCAGGCCACGCAGCATCTGCTGGGCTTCGTAGGTATTGAAACCCCCGACCTCCGGCGTTCCGGTGCCGGGAGCATACACCGGGTCCAGGCCATCGACATCGAAGCTGACGTAGGTGGGCCCGTCTCCCACCACCTCGCGCGCCTTCTCGATGACCGCCGGCAAGCCCATCGCATACAGTTCCTCGATGTGGATCACGGTCATGCCGCGCTCGTAGCTGAACGCCCAGAGGGGCTCGGTGGGGCCACGGATACCGATCTGTATGGTGCGCTTCGGGTCCAGCGCGCCTTCCTCCACCGCCCAGCGGAAGGGGCCGCCGTGGTGGTGCTTGTGGCCGAAGAGTTCGGGGCCGGTATCGCAGTGGGCATCGAAGTGAACCATGCCGAGCGGGCCGGTGCGCCTGGCCAGCGCCCGCATGATGGGCAGCGTGATGGAATGGTCGCCGCCAGCGGTCAGCGGGGCGACGCCGGCGGTGCACACCTTGTCGTACCAGGCTTCGATCTCGGCGATCGCCCTGTCCAGCTCGTAGACGCCTTCGAGAGGCACATCGCCAAGGTCTGCCGCCTCGACCAGCTTGTTGGGAATCACGCCGGTCTGGTGGTTGTAAGCCCCCATCAGCGTGGACTGGTCGCGGAGATGCCGGGGGCCGTGACGTGCGCCGGGGCGGTTGGTGACCGCGCCGTCGAAGGGCACGCCGATGAATCCGATGTCGATACCGGGCCAGGCTTCCACGTCCTCCAGCAAGGGACGGCGCATGAAGGTCGCCACGCCTGAATAGCGCAACACATTCCTGTCGCCCCAGGCCGCCCGGCGCTCGTCGGGCACGCTTGGCGCCCGGTCTTCTTTGTCGCTCATGGATAATCCCCGCATCGGTAGATTCGCCGCCGCCGCCAATTCCTGCTGGCGGCGCGATGCAAATTGTATAGCCAGGCGGCCACGAATTGCGCTCGTGGTATCGTTCGCCGCTTCCCGATTTCCCTGCTGGTTGTACAGACATGAAAAACGAAATACCGGAACTGCTGCGGTCAGCGGACATCCCGGGTTGGGACGACACCGCCGATGTCCTGGTCATCGGCTACGGCATCTCCGGCGCCTGCGCGGCCCTGGAAGCCCGGGATGCCGGTGCGGACGTGCTGGTTCTCGAACGGGCGAGCGGCGGTGGCGGCGCGAGCGCCCTGTCGGCCGGAATCTTCTATCTCGGCGGCGGCACCGGGGTGCAGAAGGCGGTGGGCTGTGATGACGACGCCGACTGGATGTACCGGTTTCTCATGGCCAGCACCCATGCGCCGGACCCGCGCATCGTGCGCCGCTTCTGCGACGAGTCCGTGGCGCATTTCGACTGGCTGGAGGAACAGGGCGTGCCTTTCGAACGCTCCTGGTACAAGGACAAGGCGGTCATTGCGCCTACCAGCGAGTGCCTTGCATCCACGGGCAACGAGAAGGTCTGGCCCTACTTCGAGATCGCCCCGCCGGTGCCGCGCGGCCACAAGGTGGCGAAAGAGGGAGACGGCGGCGGCGCCGTGGCGATGAACGCGTTGATTGCGCGATGCACCGATGCGGGGGTGCGGGTGCGTTGCGACAGCCGGGTGAACGCCCTGGTGCGCGACGAGGCCGGCCGCATCGTGGGCGTGCGCGTGCGCGAGACGACCGGAACCCGGCATCTGCGCGCCCGCCGCGGCGTGGTGCTGGCCGCCGGCGGCTTCAGCATGAACCGCGAACTGATGCGCCGCTACGGCTCTCGGCTCCCGGAGACCGCCGAGCCGCTCGGCATCCCGAACAACGACGGCGATGCGCTGCTGCTGGGGCTGTCAGCAGGTGCGGCGACCCAGGCGATGGACGGCTCCATCGCCACGGCATCGCTCTATCCGCCCGCGCAACTCGTCAAGGGCATACTGGTGAACAAGGCCGGACAGCGGTTCGTCGCCGAAGACTCCTACCATGGCCGCACCGCGGAGTGCATTGCCGAACAGCCCGATGCGGCGGCCTACCTGATCGTCGACGGGGAGATCTTCGCCTACCCGGAAACCGCCGGCGCCAATCACCGGCTGGTCGACGGCTGGGAAACGGTGGCGGAGATGGAAACGGGGCTCGGACTGCCGGCGGGTTCCCTGGAGCGGACCCTGGCCGAGTACAACGAGGCCGCAGCCCGAAGCGAGGACCCCCTGCTGCACAAGCACGCCGACTGGCTCAAGCCGCTCGATCAAGGGCCTTACGCGGCCTTCGATGTGTCCTATTCCAACTCCACTTACGCTTACCTCACGCTGGGCGGACTGAAGACTTCAGCCGACGCCGAAGTGCTCGACGAAGCGGGGCGCCCCGTACCGGGTTTCTACGCGGCGGGCGCCTGTGTTTCCAGCATTCCCCAGGACGGCAAGGGGTACGCCAGCGGCCTGAGCCTGGGCCCGGGCTCCTATTACGGGCGCATCGCCGGGCTCAGCGCGGCCCGCGCCACACTGAACGATTGACACGGGGTTCACGCGCTGTTTGCCGCGCCTGCCGCTGCAGAGCATTCGCCCCTCACCGGAATAACCACAGCAGTGAATTTCGATGAGGCAGTTCGTTTCGTGACCGCACCGTCACGGATTTGACCGGGCAGTCTCTTGCGCACTCCACCACAGGCATCCGATCCGCTGGCATCGCGTTGGGGAGTCCTCGCCGGCCTGTGGATGCTGTATGCGAGTTTCGGCTTCATCGCCGCCAGCCTCGCCCCCATGGTGGCGCCGATCGAAGCGTCGCTCGGCATGTCCCACGCGGCCATGGGCAGCGTCATGGGCGCATGGCAACTGGTCTATATCTTTTCCGCGGTGCCCTGCGGCATGCTGCTGGACCGGATCGGCGGGCAACGCGCCCTCTTGATCGGCGTTCTGCTCATTGCCGCTTCGGCCCTGGGCCGCGCCCTGGCGGTGGACTACTGGACGCTGCTGGCCGCGGTGATGCTGTTCGGGCTGGGCGGGCCCATCATCTCCTCCGGCGCGCCCAAGATGGTGGCCGAGCTTTTCACCGGCTCGCAGCGGGGCATGGCCATGGGCATCTACATGACCGGCCCGGCGGTCGGGGCGGTGGTCTGCCTCGGCCTCACCAACAGCTGGCTGTTGCCGCTACTGGGCAACTGGCGGTCGGTGATGCTGCTATGGGCCGGGACTGCGCTAGCGGCGGGCCTGGCCTGGTTTCTCATGGGCAGGCGCTTCGCCACATCACCTGCCGTGACTCCCGACGCGCAGCCGTTCGCGAGTTCGATTCCCGGGGCTGCGCCCACATCCCAGGTCGGCGCCATGGCCAGCCTCGTGCGAGTGCCTGCGGTGCGCCTGATACTGGCAATGAGCGTGGGGGTGTTCCTGTTCAATCACGGGCTGAACGGTTGGCTGGTGGAGCTGCTGCGGGTCGGCGGGATGGACCCCGCCCGGGCCGGCTATTGGGCAACCCTGCCAACGGTCGTCGGTATCGTCGGCTCTCTCCTGATTCCGCGTTTCGCCATCCGGAAGCGGCGCCTGTACATGCTCATGGCGCTCGCCGCAATCGCACTTGCGGCGGCCCTGCTGCTGCGCTTCACGGACCCGGGGCTGCTGTCTCTCGGGCTGATCCTGCAGGGCATAGCCCGCGCGAGCCTGATGACACTGCTGATGCTCACCCTGGTGGAACTGCCCGAAGTCGGCGAAGGGCGGGCCGGGGTGGCATCGGGCAGGTTCTTCTCGGCGGCGGAGATCGGCGGCGTGCTCGGCCCGCTCGGTATCGGCATTCTCTACGATACGAGCGGCGGTTTCGATTCGTCACTGTGGTCCCTGGCGGGTGTCGCGCTGCTGGTGATCGCCGGCAGCCTGGCCCTGCACCGGACCATGCGCGCCTGACAATCGGCTCGCATGGCAGAATTCTCCATTCGCTTCTTTCGCTTCTATGGGACAACCGCCGGCACCGGGCAGCGAGTTCGCATGCGGGGCTTCCCTTTCGGCGCACGGCCTCATTGTCTTGCCGTACGCAAGGCGTTCGGACGAGCTTAACGCGCCGAAAGGGAAGCGCCGCATACGAACTCTTTCCCGTAATTCGGCGTTCCTTCCACGTCAACGGCACACCCCAATCAACCCGTTGATTTTACTATCTTTTTGGGAGTGGGTCGAGAGGCGGTACTCCTTTTCGACGCCCTATGGATTTTGGACTGAAATCCCCGCCTCGATCCGAAACGCGATTTTGCGCGACTCGAGAATCGTGCG
>JAPOON010000544.1 GCA_026713405.1 Gammaproteobacteria bacterium | reverse complement strand
CGGCCGGCATTCTGACCCTGCTCAGAGGCTTGCCGACGATCTTGGCACGCCTGGCGGCAACCAGTTCCAGTGTTTCAGCTTCGGTATTGATGGAGGTGAAAACGGACAGCACCTGACCGCGGCGCAGATGCCGCAAAATGGCGCCCGCAGTGATCAGGCGCGGCGAGATGGCCGCGTCGATGCCGAGAGCGGCCACCAGGGGCACTAGGTCCGGCCGCTTGATCAGGGTAACGACGCCCCGCGCCCCGTTGGTTTTCGCCAACAGCGCGGCGATAAGATTGGTGCCCTCATCGTTTGTCACGGCAACTACCGCATCCATGTCTGCAACGCCTTCTTCCCGCAACAGCCTGAGATCCGTGGCATTGCCGTGAAGAACCAGCGTGCCGGGCAAGCGGTCGGCCAGAAGCCGACAGCGCGCCGGGTCCTGTTCCAGCAACCGCACGTCGTAACTCGCTTCGTCCTGTTCCAACATGTGGGCCACGTTGTAACCCACCCGGCCGCCACCAATGATGAACACACGGCGCGCCGTGTGCGAGACGATGCCCAAAAGGTGCAGGTTGTCGCGAATGTCGTCGCTCTTGCCAATTACCAACAGGTGATCATCGGCCTCGATGACGGTATTGCCCGTCGGGATGACCGTTTCCTGACCCCTCTGGATGGCGGCAACGAGGAAAGGCGGCGGTCCGTGCCCCACGCCGGCGATGTCCCGCAGGCGATGGCGCACAATCGGCGCCATTTTCTGGACCCGGAATACCAGAAGCTTCACGCGACCTTCGAGAAAGTCCGCAGCCTCTTCCGCCCCCGGAGTCTTAATCAGACGGCAGACTTCTTCCGCGACCGTCTGGCTGGGGTTGATGAGCAGGTCAATACCGATGTGCTTGCCGGCCTGTACAAGGGCCGTTTCACGAAAATCCGGTTCGTTGATGCGCGCAATGCAACTGGGCACCCCCGACTGGCGAGCCAGAAGGCACCCCACCAGATTGATCTCGTCCGAACTGGTGACTGCTATCAGCATGTCCGCCCGGTCGATCTCGGCGTCCTCGAGCACCTGCGGACTGGCGGCGTGTCCTCGCACTGCCAATACGTCCAGTTCCTCCTTAACGTGGTCGATCAGTTCCGCGGAACGGTCAATAATCACCACGTCGTGCTGCTCGCGGATCAGGCGTCTGGCCACGTGGTATCCGACCTCGCCCGCTCCCAGAACAACCACACGCAAAATGCTGCCTCTCTTTCGATTTTGTCAGGATGGCCCAAGCCTTCGATGAGGATCATTTCTTCAGCAAGAACGGCAACGACATCGCTGAAAAACGGCTCTTTTGCGGCAGGTTCGACCGGAGTTTTAACAGCACGATCATTGAACTGTCAAGGACGATAAGTGGCCCCATTTTTCAGGTTGACAAGGCGCCTGGAACGCAGATAATCGGCCAGACTTTCCACATACAGAGAATGGACGCTAGCGGGAGTGAGCGGCCCGGTTTACGGGCGCTCGATTAGAGAGTTGTGTATTAAACCAGCCGATCTTCTTTCTTCGGGAGCACGATGAAGGCCTCGGCTAACGGTGGGAGCGCCTAGGATGAAAGTCATGCAAATCGGCTTGGGCTCCATCGGTAAGGCGGTTACCCGCCTGCTTTTGAAGAAACCAGGCTGGGAGGTTGCGGCGGCTTTTGACGTTGATCCTGAAAAACAGGGCCGGGACCTGGGCGAGGTTGTCGGTCTGGATCAACGGCTGGGCGTCCCGGTGGCCGGGGATTTTCTGGATTTCCAACAGTACGACGACATAGACGTCGCCCTGGTAACCACTGTGTCAACCCTGCCCGAAATTCTGCCCACTCTGCAGGCCTTGATGCAGCGTGGGGTCAATATTGTCGCCTCCGCCGAAGAGTTGTTCTACCCGCATTACCGCTACCCCGACGAGGCCCGCGAACTGGATGAAATGGCCAAGTCACACGGCGTTTCAATTCTGGGCACCGGCGTCACCCCGGGCTTCGTGATGGACACCCTGGTCCTCATGCTGACGGGAATGAGCCAGCAGATCAACCGCCTGGCGGTTACCCGG
>JAPOON010000543.1 GCA_026713405.1 Gammaproteobacteria bacterium | reverse complement strand
CGGTACCGAAAATGACGGTGTGCAGGAACGAATCCGTGGTGGCGAACCCCCGGGTGTTTGCATCGGAGTCGGTGTAGTAGATACCGCCGACAAAGTTGATCGGCGCATCGAAATTGGTGATCACCCGCAGTTCCTGGCTGAAGGTCTCGTCGCGCTGGTACGTGTTCGATACGACCGTGCCCGGCAGCATGAAGAGGTTGTTCAGGTTGTCCGTGTTGAACGTGTCGTAGTAGTGGCGATCGAAGGTCCGCCGGAAATAGCCCGTGACGCTCTCGACCGTGACCTGTTGAATGTCCCAGCGGATCTTGTTGGCGACAAGCACGGACTCGTCCTTGCGCTCGTCCGGGCCGGGGACGGTCAGTTCGAGGTCGTCGAGATCGAGGCTTGCGGCCTGTTCCGAGCCGATGTCCTGGTCCTGGTAGAAACCGCTGAGCCGCCAGGTGAGGTTGTCGTTCGGCTCGAACAGCAGCACGGCCGTGAAGCCGAAACGCTCATAGCCGTTAACGTCGTCAACGTCTTCGGTGAGATTGTCGATGAATCCGCTGCGGTCGTCCTGAATTGCGCTGATGCGCAGGCCGAGCTTGTCCTGAACGATCGGAATGCCGAGGGAGGCGTCGACGCTGAAGTTGAGGTCCCCGCCGCGGGTGCTCGAGAGTTCGGTGCGCAACCGGGTTTCCACCTCGCTCAGGCTGGGATTCTGGCTGAAGAACCGGATCGACCCGCCGACCGACCCTTCGCCGAAGTAGGTGGGCTGCGACCCCTTGATCACTTCAATGCGGCCAAGGTCCATAAGCGGCACTTCGGATTGGTTGCTCGTCAGCAGCGTGATGGGCACTTCGTCGAAGAAGATGGTATTGGCGCTCGGCTGGTGGAAAAAGTCGCCGTTGGAATTCTGGGAGGAGATGCCGCGAATGTAGGGCAGGTTGCGACCGGGCCCGCGCGACAGGCTGTCGAGCCCCGGCGTCATCCGGACGATGTCGTCGAAGTCGACAACACCTCGGCGGCGCAGTTCTTCACCGGTGTAGAGGTTGATCGTCTGCCCGACGTCGTCGACCGATTCATCGCGGAAACGGGCCGTGACGATCACCTCTTCCACCAGCCCGCTTTCGTCCCTTGCGGTAGCCCCGGATTCGCCGGGGCCTTGGGCAGCGGATGGTTGTGAAAACGAGGCAAGGGCGAAAGCGAATCCCGGAATCAGCGATTGTTTGTGCATCGGCGCATTCCTCATTGACAGTGTGGACACATGTCGAGCGCCGCTTGGGCCAAAGCGGGTTCCTCGACCGCCTAAGTGTAGTGTACTATATATTCTGCACCGAAAGTTAAATCGAGGATGTTTCGGCCGAACTCGCCATGTCCGAATCACTCACCGTGGAACAGATGGAAGCCCTCATCCGGCAGCCCGATGCCGTGGAGCAGCTTCTGGCGCTCGCACAGCCGAAAACTGTCGGGGACTTGCGCCACATCATGTCCGTGGTGTCGCAGATGGCGAATGCGGATCTGCCCGAGGTCGGCGCGACCGTCGTCGAGCACGAAGCGGTGGACGACAACGTGCGCGCCACCATCGTCAAGCCCGCGGGAGACGGGCCGTTTCCGGTTCTGTGTTTCTATCACGGCGGCGCCTGGGTATGCGGCAGTTCCCGCGACTACCGCAAGCTGCACCTGCGCATCGCCGAACAGGGCATCCTGGTCATCTCCATCGACTACCGGCTGGCCCCGGAGCATCCGTTTCCGGCCGGTTTTCTCGACTGCGTTGCGGGTTATCGATGGGCCGTCGCGAACTGCCGCCGGTGGGGCGGAGATCCGGCCCGCATCGCGGTAGGCGGGGACAGCGCCGGCGGGAACCTCTCGGCGGCCGTCGCCTGTGCATTGCATGGCGAGCCCGACGCACCCCGGGCCACGGCGCTGATCTACGGCGCGTTCTACTTCGGCCCCCAGGTGGGAACGGCGGAAGCGGACGTGGAAAACTCAGGCGGCGACGGGGAAGACGACATAGCCGCCATTGCCTATCTGGGCGAGAACTTCGATGAACTGGT
>JAPOON010000542.1 GCA_026713405.1 Gammaproteobacteria bacterium | reverse complement strand
TCGCCCGGGACGAAGCAGCCGGATGACTGGTCCCAGGTTCCGCGCCCGCCCGCCTGGGAGTGCAGGTGCACAACCGGGCTCCAGCCGCCCGCCATGGCCACCAGGTCGCAGGCGACCCGCTCCGGCCGTCGATGTGTTGCTCCGCCGTTCGCCGAGGCGGGCACGATTTCCGCAAGGCGGACGCGCTTGCGCCCGGCAACACCGGAAACGGCGTACCCGGTGCGCACCTCGATCCCCGCACCGGCGGCGATTTCCGCCACCGGGCCGGCGCCGTCGCTGCGGCTGTCGACCAGCATGGCATCCGCTCCGGCGTTCACCAGGTCCAGTGCCGCCCGGTAGCCGCTGTCGTTATTGGTGAAGACAACAGCCCGCCTGCCGGGACGAACTGCGTAGCGGTGGATGTATTCGGAAACCGCCGAAGCCAGCATGATGCCCGGGCGGTCGTTGTTCGCGAATACCAGGGGCCGCTCGCAGGCGCCGGTGGCCAGAACCACCCGCCTCGCGCGTACCCGCCAGAGCCGCTGGCGTATGTTCGCCGCGCTCTCCCCGCCATCCTGCGCCGATCCTTTCTCGCAGCGTTCCAGAACCGTCAGAAAGTTCTGATCGTAGTAGCCGAAAACGGTGCTTCGGGGGAGCACCGTGACATCGGGGCTCTCCGACAGTTCCTCAAGCACGGCCTCCAGCCAGGCGCTTGCCGGAGCGCCGTCCAGGCTCGAGGTCTCGCGCAACAGGCTGCCGCCCGTTTCGCTACGCTCGTCCGCGACGATCACCCGGGCCCCGCATCGGGCTGCCGCCAGCGCCGCCATCAGGCCCGTCGGACCGGCGCCGGCCACCAGCACGTCGCAATGCGCATTGAAGTGGTCATAGGCGTCCGGGTCGTGCAGTTCCGGCGCCACGCCGAGCCCCGCGGTGCGGCGAATCAGGTGCTCGTAGAAATTCCACAGTGCCCGGGGCCGCATGAAGGTCTTGTAGTAGAAGCCGGCAACGAACAGGCGATGAAACCAGTCCGTCACCGCCATGAGATCGAAGTCGAGACTCGGCCAGCCCTTCACGGTGGAGGCGATCAGGCCGTCGTGAAGTTCCAGTTCGGTGGCCCGCACATTGGGTGTCGTTGCCGCGCCGATGCCGATTTGCACGATCGCATTCGGCTCTTCCGGCCCACTGCCGACGATGCCCCGGGGGCGGTGATACTTGAAACTGCGCCCGACCACGCTCACCCCGTTGGCCAACAGCGCCGAGGCCAGGGAATCGCCCACATAACCTTCGAGCGCCCTGCCGTTGAAAGAGAAAGCGAGCGGCCGGGAACGGTCGATGCGCCCGCCTTCGGCAAGACGGTCAGGCTGCATGTGCGCCACCTGGCAAGAGAACCTTCACGCCCGGGCCCCGGAATCCCCGGAATCCCCGGAATCCCCGGAATCAAAAAAACGATACGTCACGGTATCCCGTTCCGCGACGAACCAGCGGCGGCAACCGTGCGCGTGATTCCACAACTCCCTGTGGGCGCCCTTGGGATTGCTGCGCATGAACAGGTAGTCGGCCCATTGCGCGTCGCTGAGGTCATCCGGCGCCAGGGGCCGCTTGATGTCCGCCTCGCCGCCGTAGCTGAATTCCCCCTCGTCGCGCTTGCCGCACCAGGGGCACTCGATCCGCAGCATCGCCGGCCTCCCCCGCCTCAGTGCGCCACCGCGGCGGCGCCGTGCTCATCGATGAGCGCGCCCGTGGTGAACCGCTCCAGCCCGAACGGCGCATTCAACTCGTGCGGCGCATCGTTGGCGATGGTATGCGCGAACACCCAGCCCGACCCCGGGGTCGCCTTGAACCCGCCGGTGCCCCAGCCGCAGTTGAAGTAGAGGCCGCCCACCGGGGTGCCGCCGATGATGGGGCAGGCGTCGGGCGTGACATCCACGATGCCGCCCCACTGCCGCAGCATGCGCACCCGGCTGAACGTCGGGAACAGTTCGACGATGGCCTGCATGGCGTGCTCGATGGTCTGGAAGCTGCCGCGCTGACCATAGCCGTTATAGGCATCGATGCCGGCGCCGACGACCAGTTCGCCCTTGTCCGACTGGCTGATGTAACCGTGTACGGCCCCGGACATGACCACGGTGTCGAGCACGGGTTTCAGGGGTTCCGACACGTAGGCCTGCAACGGGTGGCTCTCGATGGGCAGGCGCATGCCGGCCATCGCCGCCAGCACGCTGGCATGGCCGGCGACGACCACCCCCACCCTGCCGGCCTGAATGCGTCCCCGGTTCGTTTGCACCGCGGCGACCCTGCCGTCCGCCACATCCAGGCCGGTCACTTCGCATTTCTGGATGATGTCGACGCTCAGGGAGTCCGCGGCCCGGGCGAAGCCCCAGGCCACCGCATCGTGGCGGGCGACGCCGCCGCGCCTCTGCAGGGAGGCGCCCAGAATCGGGTAGCGCACACCCCGCGAGGTATTGATGATCGGAATTGCGGCCTTGATTTCCGCCGGCGTCACCACCTCGGCATCGATGCCGTTCAGCCGGTTTGCGGTCACGCGCCGCTCGATCTCCCGCAGGTCCTGCAGGCTGTGCGCCAGGTTGTAGACGCCCCGCTGGCTGAACATGACGTTGTAGTTGAGGTCTGCGCTCAGGCCCTCCCAGAGCTGCATCGACTTCTCGTAGAGAAGGGCCGCCTCCGTCCACAGGTAGTTGGAGCGCACGATGGTGGTGTTGCGCCCGGTGTTGCCGCCGCCGATCCAGCCTTTTTCCAGCACCGCCACATTACGCACGCCGTGCTCCGGGGCAAGGTAGTAGGCCGTTGCCAGGCCGTGCCCGCCACCGCCCACGATGATCACATCGTAGCTCTTGCGCGGCTCCGGGTCGCGCCAGGCCTGCCGCCACTTCTCGTGGCGGGGGGAGGCGGTGGGGCGCACGGGAAAAGGCGGGGATTTTTTCCCCCTCCACGTAAAAATTCACCAC
>JAPOON010000541.1 GCA_026713405.1 Gammaproteobacteria bacterium | reverse complement strand
TCCGCTAAGTGCCGGATTCTGGCTGTCGTTCGGTGCCGTCTGCCTGCTGCTCGCCGGGTTGACGAACCGGTCGCCGCCGTACGGCTGGCTGCCGGGGCTGGCGCGGGCGCAGTGGATCATGGTGCTGGGCATGACGCCCTTGGTGGCATTCGTGGGGGGGGGGGCTGGGCCGGTCGCGGGCCTTGCCAATCTGTACGCCGTCCCCTGGGTCTCGGTCGTCGTCGTACCGCTGGTGTTGTCGGGGCTGGCAACTGCAGCCCTGTTGCCTTCGCTGTCAGACCTCTGCTGGACCGGGGCAGATGCTGCCCTGTCGGCACTGCTGGGCTATCTGCAGTGGCTTGACGGGGTTGGCGTCAGGCAGCTGCCGATCGGGCCGCTACAGCTTGCGGCCTGCCTGTTGGCGCTGGGATGCCTGCTGTCCGCCTGCAACTGGCGGGCGGTACTGGCGTGCCTGCCGCTTTACGCCGCGGGGCTGGTCGTGCTTGACGTTCGTCCACCGTTTGGCGAAGTGCGGGCGATCAGCCTCGATGTGGGGCAGGGCAGCGCGGTGCTGATCGATACCAGGCGGCACCGGCTGCTCTACGATGCCGGCGCCCGCTTTGCCTCCGGGTTCGACCTGGGCGAAGCGGTGGTGTTGCCTGCCATCGCGGCAACGGGTCCGTCGCGGCTCGACCGCATGATCGTCAGCCACGGCGACATCGACCATGCCGGCGGCGCGCGGGCAGTGCTCGACGGCATTGCCGTCGTATCGCTGGTAGCCAACGTAGCTGGACTCGGAGGCCGGCCCTGTGTCCGGGGCGAACGCTGGACCTGGGACGGCGTGGATTTTGAGATCCTGCATCCGCCGCTGTCGTTCGCGACGCCGGGCAACGATTCATCCTGCGTGCTGGGCGTAACCGCGCGGTCGGGCCGGTTACTGCTGCCGGGGGACATCGAAAAGGGCGCGGAGCGCCTCCTGGCCGCGCAGGGCCTGATACCGGTGGACCTGCTGTTTGCACCGCATCACGGCAGCAATACATCGTCCACCGTCCGTTTCGTGGAACTCCTGTCGCCGCGCATTGCGGTAGCCATGGCCGGGTTCGGCAACCGTTACGGCCACCCGCACCCCGCGGTGGTGCGCCGCTACGCGCAGCGAGGCGCCGACGTCCGGATAACCGGGCGGGACGGCGCACTGACCTGGCACTCGATTCGCCCCGAACACATCGAAGCGTTACGTGAACGGCGCCGCTCAGTCTGGAACTGGTGGACGAATGAAGCGCCGGAGCCATGACAGCTGCAATCCGGCGGGCCGGGGCGCGGGCATACGGGAAACCGACGTCTACAGCCCCCGGTGTCTTATGAAGTGCAAAGCCCCTCGGGAAGCATTGTGCCGAGTGGCGCAACGTGGATGCCCGGGCGCGCATTGAAAATCCGGCAGGAGGACACATTGTAGTGACTAAGGGTTTGGACGGTCGCCCGACCGTCGAAACCGGTACCTGGCGCACCCCGTGTGGTGCGTCGAATGACCAGAAAACAGAGGTAGTGCAATGCGCATGGATCGAATGACAAGCCGGTTGCAGGGTGCCCTTGCAGACGCCCAGTCGCTGGCGGCGGGCCGGGATCACGCCTCCCTGGAACCGGTTCACCTGCTCGCGGTGCTGATCGAGCCGGGGCCCGGTTCGCTGCTGCCGTTGCTGCTGCAGGCCGGCGGCCAGAGCGCGAAGATTGCCGACGGGGTCGCCGCGGCGCTGGATCGCGTTGCCACGGTGAGTACGCCGACCGGGGACATCCAGCCGTCCCGGGAGTTCGCTCGCGCCATGACCCTGGCCGACGGGCTGTCCCAGAAGGCCGGTGATCAGTACCTGTCCAGCGAGCAGGTGCTCAGGGCCCTGGCCCGCGACCGTGCCGTGCAACGGATTCTCGGCGAATCCGGCGTTGACGCGGCGCAGCTCGATCGTGCCATCGACGCCGCTCGCGGCGGGGAAACCGTCGACGATGCCAACGCCGAGGACAACCGGCAGGCGCTCTCCAGGTACACCATCGACCTGACCGAGCGTGCCGAAGAGGGCAAGCTCGACCCGGTAATCGGGCGCGATGACGAGATCCGGCGCACGATCCAGGTGCTGCAGCGCCGCACCAAGAACAACCCGGTGCTGATCGGCGAGCCGGGGGTCGGCAAGACCGCCATCGTCGAGGGCCTGGCCCAGCGCATCCTGAACCGGGAGGTGCCGGAGGGCCTCAAGAACAAGCGCATCCTGGCGCTCGACATGGGCGCACTGATCGCCGGGGCCAAGTTTCGGGGCGAGTTCGAGGAAAGGCTGAAGGCGGTGCTGAACGAACTGGCCAAGCAGGAAGGCAACATCATCCTGTTCGTCGATGAACTGCACACCATGGTCGGCGCAGGCAAGGCCGAAGGGGCCATGGATGCCGGCAACATGCTCAAACCGGCGCTCGCACGCGGCGAACTGCACTGTGTGGGGGCCACCACCCTGGACGAATACCGTCAGTACGTCGAGAAGGACGCCGCCCTGGAGCGGCGCTTCCAGAAGGTGCTGATCGAAGAGCCGACAGTGGAGGACACCATCGCTATCCTGCGCGGCCTGAAAGAGCGTTACGAACTGCACCACGCCGTGGACATCACCGACCCGGCCATCGTCGCCGCCGCGCGACTGTCGCACCGGTACATCTCCGACCGGCAGCTTCCGGACAAGGCCATCGACCTGATCGACGAGGCCGCCAGCCACATTCGCATGGAGATCGATTCGAAGCCGGAGGCCATGGACCGCCTGGAACGCCGCCTCATTCAGCAGAAGATGGAGGTGGAGGCACTGAAGAAGGAAAGCGATGAGGCCAGCCGCCGGCGCCTCGAGGACCTGGAGCAAAGCGTTACCCGCCTGGAGAAGGAATACGCCGATCTCGATGAGATCTGGATGGCGGAAAAGGCGAGCCTGAAGGGCGCGCAAGGCGTCAAGGAAGAGTTAGAGGCAGCGCGGACCGCTTTCGAGGCCGCCCGTCGCGCCGGCGATCTCGCGCGCATGTCAGAGCTGCAATACGGGCACATCCCGGAACTGGAGCGCCGCCTGGCGGGTGCATCCGAGCCCCAGGATCACCAGTTGCTGCGCAACAGCGTGACGGAGGAAGAAATCGGCGAGGTGGTTTCCAAGTGGACCGGAATCCCGGTCTCCAAGCTCCTCGAAGGCGAGAAGGAAAAGCTGTTGCACCTCGAGGACGCGCTGCACGAGCGGGTGGTGGCGCAGGACGAGGCGATCACGATGGTGGCCGATGCGGTGCGGCGCTCCCGGGCGGGCCTGGCCGACCCCAACCGGCCGAACGGCTCTTTCATGTTTCTCGGACCCACGGGCGTCGGCAAGACGGAACTGTGCAAGGCGCTGGCCGCGGTGCTGTTCGACAGCGAGGAGGCGCTCATCCGCGTGGACATGTCGGAGTTCATGGAAAAGCACTCGGTGGCGCGCCTGATCGGTGCCCCACCGGGCTACGTGGGCTACGAGGAGGGCGGCTACCTCACCGAGCGGGTACGGCGTCGGCCGTACTCGCTGATCCTGCTCGACGAGATCGAGAAAGCCCACGCCGACGTGTTCAACGTGCTCTTGCAGGTGCTGGACGACGGGCGCCTGACCGACGGCCACGGACGCACCGTGGACTTCCGCAACTGCGTGCTGGTGATGACCTCCAACCTGGGTTCGGAAGCCATTCAGAACATGGCGGACAGCACCGACCAGGAACGCCTCAAGTCAATCGTGCTGGGCGTGGTGAGCCAGCATTTCCGCCCGGAGTTCATCAACCGGGTCGACGACATGGTGGTCTTTCATGCCCTGGCCAGGGACCATGTGCGCCGGATTGCCGAACTGCAGTTCGACATCCTGCGCTCGCGCCTGGCGGACCAGGACATCGGCATCGAGTTGAGCGGCGCTGCGGTGGATGCGCTGGTGGAGGAGGGCTACGACCCGGTCTACGGCGCGCGTCCGCTGAAGCGGGTGATCCAGAAGCGCATCGAGAATCCGTTGGCGACCAGCCTGCTCGGCGGTGCCTTCGGGCCGGGACAGACGCTGTCTGTCGACTGTGTGGACGGGGATTTCCGCTTCGCCGGGGCAGCGGAATCGGACGCGGGTTCGCAGATCGGCAATACAGGGTAATATCGAAGGGTTCCAACCACGCTCCCTGGAACCCATGATCAAGAAGTGCCTGTTTCCCGTCGCGGGCTACGGAACCCGGTTCCTGCCGGCCACCAAGGCCATGCCCAAGGAAATGCTGCCGGTGCTCACCAAGCCCCTGGTGCAGTACGGTGTGGAGGAAGCGGTGGAAGCGGGTCTCACCGACATCGGCTTCGTCACGGGCCGAGGCAAGCGCGCCATCGAAGACCATTTCGACCTGAGCTATGAACTCGAGCACCAGATCCAGGGAACCGGCAAGGAAAGGCCGCTCACCGGCATAAGGAACCTGATCGAAAGCTGCACGTTCTCCTACACCCGCCAGGTCAACATGCGCGGTCTGGGTCATGCCATTCTGAGCGGCCGCACCCTCATTGGCGATGAGCCCTTCGGGGTGGTGCTGGCGGACGATCTCTGCTTCGGGCACGAACGCGGCGTGCTGGCGCAGATGGTTCGCATCTTCAAGCAGTTCCGGTGCAGCATCGTGGCGATCCAGGAGGTTCCGGAGTCCGAGACCCACAAGTACGGCGTCATCGCGGGGCAGGGCATCAGCGATGCGATTTTCCGGGTCACCGACATGATCGAAAAGCCGGCGCCGGGAGAGGCGCCGAGCAACCTGGCCATCATCGGCCGTTACATCTTCACGCCCGATATCTTCGAGATCCTGGAAGCCACCGAACCCGGCAAGAACGACGAGATCCAGATTACCGACGCGCTGTTGCACCAGGCCAGGCACGGCGCCGTCATGGCGTACAAGTTCGCCGGCCGGCGCTTCGACTGCGGCTCGGTGGAAGGGTTCGTCGAGGCCACCAACCACTGCTTCCGCCGGCAGAGCGGCGACGGGTGAGGCCGGCTAGTGTGGGAGACGGTTCAATCCGGCGGTTGGCTGATGGCGCCGATCCTGCTGGGCAGCGTCGTCGCCGCGGCCATCGTAATCGAGCGCGCCTGGACGCTGCGGCGGCGGCGTGTCGTGCCGGAGGGCCTTGTCCAGCAGGTGGCGGCACGACTGGGCGCAGACGCTGCCGCGCTGGCTGACATCGATGGCGGGAGCCCACTTGCGCAGGTGATTGCGGCAGGTGCCGGTAGCGCCCACCGTGGCCGCGAGCACATGCAGGCGGCCATGCAGGAAGCGGTCGACCGGGCCAACCACGACCTGCAGCGTTACCTGACCACGCTCGGCATCATCGCATCGGTGACGCCGCTGCTGGGCCTTCTGGGCACGGTAGTGGGCATGATCGAGGTCTTTTCCGCCCTGATGCTCGCCGGGGCCGGCAACGCCCAGGCACTTGCCGGGGGAATCGCCGAAGCCCTGATCACCACGGCGGCCGGCCTGTCGGTCGCCATCCCGGCGCTGATGTTCCATCGTTATTTCCTGCGCCGGGTGGATGACCTCGCCCTGGAAATGGAGCAGGAGGCGGCACGGCTCGCCGACCTCGTAGGCGGTGATGCCGAAAGCCGGATGGCGCAGGGGGCCGATCCATGATTCGGCGCAGGGCACCGGCGGAAGCATCGGTGGAATTGACCCCGCTGATCGATGTCGTTCTGCTGCTCCTGATCTTTTTCATGGTTTCCACCTCCTTTGTCCGGGAATCCCGTCTCGGCATCGAACTTCCCGGCGCAGCGGGTGAGCCCGGGGGTATGGAACCGGCAGCCGTGGAAGTCTTGGTGCAGCGGGACGGCGCCTATCGGGTGAACGGCAAGCCGGTGGCCGGCAATTCGCTTGCCGACCTCCTCGCGGCAATCGTCGAGGCCAGCGAAGGCTCGCCGGCCGGGGCGGTTGGCCTGGTGATTGCGGCGGCTGCGCGCAGTACCCCTCACGCGGTCGTCATGGGCCCGGACGCGGCCCCCCCCGCCGGCCTGCCGCCGGGCCGC
>JAPOON010000540.1 GCA_026713405.1 Gammaproteobacteria bacterium | reverse complement strand
CGCGCTGCTTTTTTCGGCTGGGTCAGTCGACCTCGATACGGTCGGCATTGGCGGCTACCGTCCGCGCGCCGATACCCTTGACGTCGGCCAGTTCGCCGGCATTCCGGAACGGGCCGTTGTCTTCCCGGTACTGCACGATGGCCTGGGCGCGCTTGAGGCCGACCCCGTCGAGGCCGTCCGCGATGGCAGCCGCATCGTCCGTGTTGATATTGACCTTCAATACGTCGACCGACAGGTCGGCGGCCGCCGCTTCGCTGGCTTCCGGTTCGTCCGCCGGGGCTGCAAGCGCCGCCGGTACCGGCAGCAGCATGACCGCAATGGCCACGACAGTGAGAAATCGATGCATGGGGGAAACCTCCTGAAATTTCCTGTCTGGAGTCAGAAAGGCTATCGGGAAGGCGTTGAGACGGATGCCAGCCATCGCTTCGACTGGCGTCAGACCGCGGCGACTTGCTGTGTGCGCGTTCTCTCAGTCACCCGCCGGGGCGGCAGGCGTTTGTTCCTGTAACCGCTGCAATTCCTCGTTGGCGCTCTGCAGTCGCCTGCTGAGCCGGCGATTGCGCAGCGAGCGTCTCGCGATCACGCCTGCAGCCGCCGCCAGACCAAGCAGCAATCCCAGCAACAGCGAGATCAGGAGCCACCAGAATACACTGAGCGCCGGCGTCTGCCAGGCGAGAAACCTCAGCGAGATCTGATCCTGGTTCACGGCCACAACCGCAACAAGAAACAACACCAGTGCAAGCAGCACGGCCACGGCGCGTCGCAACCAGGTCACGGGCAGCCCATCCAGCAGAGTGCATCAACGGCCGTGATGATCGCGCCGAATCTTACGCTTCCGCATGCCCGCGAGTAGCCCTCAACCGGGGAGCGCCAGGGTATGCCCCCACGCAATCTGCGGGCCAAACCTCGATTCATTCGCCGTGCAGTTCTTCGCGTACCGTTTCCGCCGTCCGCCCGGCGGTCGGCAGGTGCACGACCTCCGCCAGGCGCTTGCCCGGCTCGTCCGGATCCGCGTCGACCCCTGCCGCTTCCAGACCGGTCGCCTGTTCTTCCGGCAGGACAGGCTCGCCGGCCGGGCCCTCCGCTTGCTCTTCGCCGGAAGCCGCCACGCCTTCTCCCGAAGCCGGAGCGTCCTCTCCGGAGGCCGGAGCGTCCTCCCCGTCGCCCTCCACCGCCAGCGGCTCGATCATCGACCGGATCTCCTCCAGCGGCGGCAACTCGTCCAGCTTCTGCAGATTGAAATAGTCGAGAAAGGCCCGAGTGGTGCCGTAGAGGTTCGGGCGGCCCGGCGTTTCCCGCTGGCCGACAACCCGCACCCAGCCCCGTTCCAGCAGCGTGCGCACGATGTTCTGACTGACCGCAACCCCGCGCACCTGCTCGATGTCGCCGCGGGTCACCGGCTGCTTGTAGGCAATCAGCGCCAGCGTTTCCAGCAGCGCCCGGGAGTAGCGCGGCGGCTTTTCTTCCCACAGCCGGCCGATCCATTCGCTCAATTCGCTGCGCACCTGGAAGCGGAAGCCGGAAGCCACCCGCTTCAGTTCGTACCCGCGGCCGGTGGCATCCTCGCCGAGTTCGCGCAGCGCTTCACGTATCTGCTGCCTGCCCTCAGCCGGATCGAGTTCGCCGCGCCTGAACAGCTTGACCAGGCGGTCGACCGAGAGTGGCTCGTCCGCGGCCATCAGGGCGCCTTCGACTATCTGCTTGAGCTTCGCGGGGTCGACCCGGTCGATTCCGGCCAGCATCAGCCCGCCGCCCGTACGTAGATCGGCGCGAAAGCCTTGTTCTGAACGAAGTCGATCAGACCTTCGCGGATCAGTTCGGTGAGCGCGAGAAACGTCACCACCACGCCCCTGCGCCCCTCTTCGGCGCGGAACAGGTCCGGAAACGGCACGAAATCAGACCGTTCGCCAAGCGTTGTCAGCACATCCGACATCCGCTCCCGCACCGACAGCGGTTCCATCTGCACGGCGTGATGCTGATACATTTCTGCCCGGTGCAGAACGTCGGCAAGCGCCACCAGCACCTCTTTCAGCTCCACCGTCGGGTTCGCGCGTTTCCTGACCGGTTCCGGCCGGTCGGGCTGCACCGGGAAGATGTCCCTCTCGACGCGCGGCAGCCCGGAGATGTCCTCCGCAGCGGACTTGATCTGCTCATACTCCTGCAGGCGCCGGATGAGTTCCGCGCGCGGATCCTCTTCGTCATCGACGTCGTCGTCGCGGCGGGGCAGCAGCAGGCGGGACTTGATCGACGCCAGGGTAGCCGCCATCACCAGGTAATCCGCGGCGAGTTCCAGCTTCAGCACCTGCATCAACTCGATGTAGCGTATGTACTGCCCGGTGATCTCGGCAACGCTGATCTCCAGGATGTCCAGGTTCCGGCGGCGGATCAGGTACAGCAGCAGGTCCAGCGGGCCTTCAAAAGTTTCCAGGAAAACTTCCAGCGCATCCGGGGGAATGTAGAGGTCGGTGGGTAGTTCGAGAACGGCTTCCCCGTCGACGACGGCCACCGGAGCATCCCCGGATTCGCCGCGGAGTCGCACGAGATTGCCGGGGGGTTCTCCTGCCGGCGGTGATCCCGCGCGCACTTCGTCGCTCATCGGTGCTGTATCCCGATACTGGCGCGAACGTCTTCGAGGGTAACCCTCGCGACATCGCGCGCTTTTTCGGCCCCTTCCTGGAGGATGGCGTGCACCAGGTCGGGCTGATCCCGGAATCGTTCCGCCCGATCGATCATCACCTTCTGCTCTGCATTGATCGCCTCGATCAGCGGCCGCTTGCAATCGAGGCAGCCGATGCCTGCGCTGCGGCAGCCCCGGGCGGCCCAGTCCAGGGTTTCCGGGTCGGAGTATACTT
>JAPOON010000539.1 GCA_026713405.1 Gammaproteobacteria bacterium | reverse complement strand
GTCCTGTTTGCTCAATCTGGACAGCAGGTCGCCGTAGGCCGCCCCCAGACTCCGGTATCTGTCCAGGTCCGTGTCGCGAAGGAGCGACTCGAACTGGTGGCTGACAATTTCCCCAAGCTGGTATTCGATTCGTTTGCGCCGAACGGTGTTGCGATCGAGATTCTGCCGGTACCAGCGGTAGTGTTCATCGATCGTGGCATCAAGTTCCTCGAGGCCGCTTCCGGCGGTTGCAGACACCTCGATCACTTTCGGGCTCCAGGTGGATGCGCCGCTGCGCAGGGAAAGCACGCTTTTCAGCTCCCTGGTCAAGGTGCCGGACCCCGGCAGGTCGGACTTGTTCACCACGTGGATGTCGGCGATCTCCATGATCCCTGCCTTCATGGCCTGAATGACGTCGCCGGAATTCGGCGGCAGCACGAGCACGACGGTGCCGGTCATGAAACGAATGTTGCACTCGGTCTGGCCGACACCCACGGTCTCGAGCACCGCATCGTCGAAACCCCAGCGGTCGAAAACATCCAGGATGCCGAGGGCGTTGTGGCACAGCCCGTCGTGCAGGCGCGTACTTGCTACTGAACGTATGAAGAATTTGTCTCCGGTGTCTACCGAGCCCATGCGGATCCTGTCGCCCAGAATCGCCCCCTGGCTGATTGGGCTCGACGGGTCGATCGCCAGTACGCCCACGCTTCTGTCGCGTTGCATCCGCCGCTCGGCCCAGTTTGCGATGAGCGTACTTTTTCCCGACCCGGGAGGGCCGGTGAATCCGACTCGCTGAGCCTCATGTTCACCGGAGAGATCCTGGGCAAGAATCTGCTTGACGCCAGCCCTCGAAGCACTGGTTATTGCCTTCGCCAGGCCGGCGCGGTTCGACCCGTCAAATTTCATGTACCGGCTGGCCTCGTCGCGTGTTTGCGGAACACCCTGCCCACTGATGGGCAGGCCGGCTGACCGTGGCCGGTCTGGAGATTGCAGGAGTTGCAGGGCGGCTCGACCCGGGAACGATTCATTGCAGCAGGCGTTCAATGGTCGCGACAACTTCGTCGAGCGGCATTTCCGCGGTGAAGATCGCTGCGACGCCGTGGCTCTCGAGTTCTTCGTAGTCCTGTTTCGGGATGCTGCCCCCGAGGAAAATTGGGACATCCCCAGCACCTAGTTCATCGAGTTGCTTGCGGGTGAGGCCCACGAGTTCGTTGTGGCTGCCACTCAGGATACTGAGCCCCACCGCGTCGACGTCTTCGTCAACCGCCACGCGGGCGATGTAGCCGGGGGTCTTCCGCAAGCCCGTATAGATGACCTCGGCGCCGGCATCGCGCAGCGTCAGGGCGATGATCTTGGCGCCGGCATCGTGACCGTCGAGGCCGGGCTTGCCGATCAGGATGCGCTTTCCCTGCAGTGACATGGTTTCCTCCGCGCCGGTGCGGGAACCAACGGACGATTACGGATCGGTTGGTTACGGCACCGAAAGCATCACAGCCGCACGGGCTCCCTGAACTCACCCCATTGATTCTTGAGCCGGCCTGTCATCTCGCCGACCGTTGCATAGGCATGGCAGCACTCGACCAGGTACGGCAACAGGTTCTCCGAGTCACCCGATGCCGCCTGCTCGAGGGCCGACAGACAGCGTTCCGCCTCGGCGTTGTTCCTGGTCTGCCTGATGCGCTCCAGTTTTTCGATGACCTTGGCGCTTGCAGTGGGGTCGAACTGGAAAACGTCCCCGAACTCGTTCTCGCCGTCGCCGTTGCCGCGGAACGCGTTTTCACCGACGACGACCCGTTCGCCGTTGTCGGTTCTGACTTTCCGGTCCCGGGCGCTCTGTGCGATCTTTGCCTGCAGGTAGCCGTCCTCGATGCATTTTTCGACGCCGCCGTACTCTTCGAGTTCACCGATGACCTGCTCGACTTTCTGCTCCATCTTCTCCGTCAGCCACTCGACGTAGTAGCTGCCGCCCAGGGGATCGACGGTCTTGTCGATACCGCTCTCGTAGGCGAGGATCTGCTGGGTTCTCAGGGCGGTCTCGGCGCTGAACTCGGAGGGAATCTGGTAGGCCTCGTCATGGGCGCAGGTGAATACCGACTGGGCCCCTCCGAAGACGGCGGCCATGTTCTCGATGGCCACGCGGGCGATGTTGTTGTACGGCTGGGCGGCCGTCAGCGACGAGCCGCCGCACACCACGCCGAAGCGGAACATCAGCGCCTTGGGGTCCGTTACGCCGTATCGCTCCTGCAGCAGCCTCGCCCAAAGCCGCCGCCCGGCGCGAAACTTGCAGATTTCCTCGAAGAAATTCATGTGCACGTAGAAGAAGAAGCTCAGCCGTTTCGCGAATTCGTTGGGGTCGGCGCCCCGGGACACCAGTTCGTCCACGTAGGCGAGCCCGTTCGCGAGCGTGTAGCCCATTTCCTCCACCTCATCGACGCCCGCATCGCGTACGTGCGCCCCGGCAATGCTTATGGGATTGAAGCGGGGCGTGTGCTCGTTCGAATAGAGGATCGTGTCGGCGATCAGCCGCATGGACGGCCGGACCGGGAAGATCCAGGTGCCCCTGGCAACGTACTCCTTGAGGATGTCGTTCTGGATGGTGCCCGTGAGAGCCGCCCGCGGAACGCCTGTCTTGTCGGCGACCGCGACGTACATGGCGTAGATGATGGCAGCCGTGCCGTTGATGGTGATCGAGGTTGAAATGCCGCCGAGGTCGATGCCGTTGAACAGGATCTCCGCCTCGGCGAGATTCGACAGCGACACGCCCACTTTGCCGACTTCCCCGGCCGACATGGGGTCGTCCGGGTCGTAGCCGCACTGGGTGGGAAGGTCCAGGGCCACCGACAGCCCGGTGGAGCCCCTGTCCAGCAGGAATCGATATCTCTCGTTGGTGCCTTCCGCCGTGCCGAACCCGGAGTATTGCCGGAACGTCCAGAGCCTGCCCCGGTAACCGTCCTTGAATATCCCTCGCGTGTAAGGCGCTTCGCCGGGCATTCCGGGATTGGCGGCGTCAACCATGTCCGCGGTCACGACAGGCGGAACATCGATCCCTCCGATCGTTTTCTGATTACGCCGCGGCGCGGCATTTTCAATCGTGTCGGTCATTTTTTTCCACCCAGTACAGCGTCCGCCGCCTGCCAATGCGCATCGTCCGTCCAGCAGTCGACGAAGTGCCGTGTTTCCAGTTCCGCCAGGCCGCCCAGAACGTTCTTCCTGGCTGCCAGCCTGAGCGCTTTCATTGCTCGCAGTACGTGCGGCTTTCTGGCCAGGATGGGGTCCAGGAAGTTGCCCACGGATTCATTCAGCGGGAGGGCATCGTCCGTCAGGGCATCGATGACGCCAAGCTCCAGAGCTTCGGGCGCTGTCAGTACCTGTGCCGTTGCCAGCAGCCGGAGGGCTGGCGCCGAACCGATGCGTTCCATGAGATCCGGGCCGCCTCCCCAGGC
>JAPOON010000538.1 GCA_026713405.1 Gammaproteobacteria bacterium | reverse complement strand
AGGCGCCAGTCGCTGCTCTTTTCCGCCACCATGCCGGACGAAATCGCGCGCCTTTCGGGAGAGATCCTGGCCGATCCGGTCCGCGTCGAGGTGACACCCCAGGCCACGCCGGTCGAGCGTGTCGACCAAGGCGTCTATCATGTCGTTGCCGGCAACAAGCCGGCCTTGCTCGCCAACATCCTGGCCAAACCCACGCTGGCGCGAGTGATCGTGTTCACACGTACCAAACACCGGGCCAACCGTGTTGCCAAGCAACTTGGCAAATGCGGTATCGCCGCCGAGGCCATCCATGGCAACAAGTCTCAGGGCGCCCGCCAACGCGCTCTCGCGCAGTTCCGAGCCGGTGCCGTGCGGGTTCTAGTGGCAACCGATATCGCCGCCCGGGGCATCGATGT
Organism: Gammaproteobacteria bacterium; assembly: GCA_026713405.1. Next base: position 2,349 of record JAPOON010000538.1, on the reverse strand, counting down.
CGACAGCGTCAGCCATGTCATCAATTATGAGCTTCCCAATGAGCCGGAAAGCTACATCCATCGTATCGGCCGGACGGCGCGAGCGGGTGCGCGCGGGACCGCGCTCTCGTTCTGTGATCCTTCGGAGCGTACCTACTTGCACGACATCGAGCGACTGATCCGGCATCCCCTGACTGTCATCACTGAGGAGCTAGCCGTGACACCGCTCGATCGGCGCCGCGAAGGCGAGCAGCCGGGCAAAGGGCATCGTCACAGGCGCGACCGCCCCGCCGCCAAGGCCGCCATGGCAGGCGGCCCATCAGCCCAGGCTCGACGGCGCAAGCGGGCTGTTCCACCGGGATACCGCACAAGACCTCAACGCTCTGCCGCATGATTCGATCTCAGATATGGATGCGCTTGATCATCGCGAACGCTCCATGCTGTTGAACGGCGCATATGTCGGACGCCGATCAGCACGACAACTCTTTGATTTTGCGTGATCCCGTGGGGTCAAGCTTGGGCGCCGAACGACAGCCCCCACCGAGTGGTCCGATTTCAAGTAAACCGCGCAACGCTCTAATCGGCCCGCTTTCGTGTGAACAACCGCTGTTTGATTTGGATCGCGAACTCCCTTGGCTTCTCCCGCGGGTCGGTTTCCGACGCGATCTGCGCAAAGTCCGATTTGGCGGCGTCGATGCGCGGCTTGGCCTGATTCCAGCCGTCTCGCACCCGTGGCTTGACCTTCGTCTCGATCAGTTCCGCCGCTTTCTCTTGAACGCGCGGATCAGTGACCAGGCGTTGCACGGCACGAAACAGTAGGCGGTGAATGAGGGCCACGGCGCCTACTTCCTCACCAACTGTTTACAACCGATAACGTCGATGAACGAGCAATCAATATCGTCGGTGGCCAGCGCCGCGGCCGCTGTATCGAACGTGGCCGTGTCGGAGCGCGGCTCGGCCGTATTTGCGTCTATGGCACTTGCGCGGGCCATGTGGCTCGTAGTTCTGATATCGGATCGATACTAACTGGTCAGCGCATTACTGTAGAAATTTTAGCACCAATAGAGTCCCTATCAATGCCGCCGTGTCGGGGTTCTCTATATTCCCTACACCAGTTAACAGGGAATTAATTCGTGAGAACAGGGAATTGGCGGTGCGTGTTGTTGTGCGTGGAATACTGCCCTTGTTGGAGATGCCTCTTGGGTCGGGCAGTTGGCTTGAATCGATTTGACTGGTGCGCCGGGTATTCGAAGGATCGACGCCCATGGCAAAGCACCGCATCCACACCATCGCTCTCAAGCGCCAGGTCGTTCAGGAGTATTTCGGCGGCGAGGCCCTCCACAGCCTGAACCGCCGCTACAATCTCTCCCCCTCCTCCCGCCACTCCTCCACCCAGGGCAGACAAGAGCGTCTTATGCCGGGATGATGTCATTCCCCTTCTTCAATGCAGACGAATTGGGTATAAGCCCGGCTCCGCAGCGGCCAGCAAGGAAAGCCGGACCGGACCTGCTGACCGCGAGGAGATCCCATGACCGTGCTTCCCGGTTCCGAGCCCGATCGCGGCCGCATCGCCGGCCGGCTTTGGGTGCTGTCGGCCGGGCTCTGCATGAGCTTCGGCGGACCGATCATCCGGCTCGCCGACGAGAGCACGGAGTGGCAGTTCCTGTTCTACCGCTCCCTTGGAGCGGCGCTGGCGCTCTTGGTCTATTTCCTCATCGTCCGTCGTCCGGTGCTCCCTGCGATCCGCCGCATGGGCGCCACCGGCCTGTTAGGGGGCCTTGGCCTCGCGGTCGGTTTCACCGGCTTTGTGTGGGGCGTGATGAACTCCACCGTGGCGAACGTGCTCTTTCTGCTGAGCGCCTCGCCGCTGTTCGCCGCCTTCCTCGGTTGGGTGGTGCTGCGCGAGCGGGTGTCCCGTTCGATGTGGTTCGCCATGGGCGGCGCGATGGTCGGTGTTGCGATCATGATCGGGGAGGGGCTGGTCGAGGCCGATCTGTTCGGCGATCTGGCAGCGCTCGCCGCAGCGATAGGCTTCGCCGGCTTCTCGGTCTGCATCCGACGTGGCCGGCACACCGACATGAGCCCCACGATCGTGATCGCCGCCACCATCACCGCCGCCGTCAGCGGAACCATGGCGCTCGCCAACGGCACCGGGCTGGTCGTGCCGCTGGCGGATGTGGGCCTGGCCGTAATCTATGGCGTGCTGGTCATCGGGGCCGGCATCTTCATGCTGACCATAGGTGCCCGGCACGTGCCCGCGGCCGAGCTTGTCGTCTTGTCGCTGACGGAGGTGGTGTTCGGATCGATCTGGGTCGCACTCGCCTTCGGGGAGGTGCCGAGCGTGCTCACACTAATCGGCGGGGTCGTTCT
>JAPOON010000537.1 GCA_026713405.1 Gammaproteobacteria bacterium | reverse complement strand
TTTTCTGGACGAGCGGGAGATGCTGGCCCGGGCGGCAGACCAGGCCAAGGCCTGCAACGACCGGATCGGGTTGCCGTTCGAAAGCCGATGGCCAGTGGTTTGAACACTGATTCGGAAAAGGGGTATTCGGCGTGACTGCCGCGGCGGACGCGCGGCAATGGGCGCGCAGGTATCCGGAATTGGGTACGGAGCCCATTCCGGTGCAGACCTGCCTGTCCGGCGCCGACTTCGAGCGCGAGCGGGATAGGATATTCCGGCGCGTGTGGCTCAATGTCGCCCGGGAAGACGAGATTCCCGCGGCGGGCGACTACATCGTCTGCGACCTCGAGTTGACGAACACTTCCGTTCTCGTGGTGCGCGGGCGGGACGGCCGCGTCAGGGCGTTCCACAACGTCTGCAAGCATCGCGGCAACAAGGTCGCCACGAATTCCCGCGGACAATGCCGTGCCTTCGTCTGCGGCTTTCATGGCTGGGCCTACGACCTGCAGGGTGACCTTGCGCATGTACCCGATGAAGAGCAGTTTTTCGATCTCGACAAGGCGGCCTGCGGGCTCAAGCCCATCGCTGCCGGCCTGTGGGAAGGCTTCGTATTCATCAACCTGAGCGCCGAACCGGAGCAGACGCTGCGCGATTTCATCGGCGACTGGGGCGCCGCGCTGCACGGCTATCCGTTCGATGCCATGCAACTGCGCCACCGCTACCGGGCGAAAATCAAGGTCAATTGGAAGATCGCCATGGATGCGTTTCAGGAAGCCTGGCATGCGCGTTTCGTGCACAAGCGTTCCGGCGGCGCCGCTTATGCAAGCAGGGACAATCCCTACATTCACGCCCTGGAGTTCAAGCTGTATCCGCTACACAGGATGATGTCGGTGCCCGGCAACCCGGAGTTCACTCCGACTCCCCTGCAGGGGGTTGCCCACCGTTTCGGCAGTTCGTACATCAAGATGGAGGACTACGAAGCCCGGCTGCCCAAGGGGGTCAATCCGCAGCGCAGCCCGTTGTGGATGTTCGATTCGAATTACGTATTCCCGAATTTTTCGCTGTTCGTGTTCGCGGACATGTTCTTTACCTATCACTTCTGGCCCCTGGCCGTGGACCAGACCCTCTGGGAGACGAAAACGTACTACCCGCCGCCGGGCAATGCAGGGGAACTGTTCAGCCAGGAGTATGCCAAGTGCGCGCTCCGCGATACCTGGCTCGAAGACCTGAGCACCCTGGAGAATATCCAGGCGGCGATATCATCGGGCGGTATCGAACACTTCATTCTTCAGGATCAGGAGATCCTGGTGCGGCATTCCCACAAGGTCATTGCAGACCACGTGGAAAAGCCTGCCGCAGGCTGAAAGGGCGGGAACATGATTGACGACATCTTTGTAATCGATGCGGTTGCACACGCCTACGATTTTTCCGACGAAAACCGCATCGCGACCTGCGAGCCGGAGCGTTACGCCGGGCTGCAGCAGTTCGCCTACCAGCTCGGCCATTTTTCCACCGAATCGCTGGAACCGGGCTACATGCTCACCCAAGACGAATTCACCGCCCGCTGGCGCGCAGAGGACCTGGCCAACGTGTTTTTCGTGGAAAGCGATGTGGACATGATCGTACACCACAGCGTGGCAATTTCCTCGTTTTCCCGCGACGGGGTCGCCCGCTTCGACACGGGGGTGGAACTGCAGCGCATCGCCCCGGACCGGGTACTCCTTTACGGCTGTGTCGACACGTTCGACGAAGACCGCGGCCGGGTCTTTGCCAGCATGGAACGGATGGTGGAACAGGGTGCGGTGGGCTTCAAATTCTACCCGTCCAACGGCTTTTTCGACGTCTCGAAGCACAAGCTGGTACAGATGCTCTACGACGACCCGGAGCGCGCCTTCCCGTTTTTCGAGAAGGCACGCGATCTGGGCGTGATGCACCTGGCGTTCCACAAGGCCCAGCCCGTGGGGCCGGGCCCCGTGGAGGCGGTGCATTACGAGGACATCTCCACGGCGGCACTGGCCTTCCCGGACATGACATTCGATGTG
>JAPOON010000536.1 GCA_026713405.1 Gammaproteobacteria bacterium | reverse complement strand
GGCCGCCCCAGCCAGCGCGTGCGCGATCTCGTGCAGAATGGTGTCGGTAACCTGTTCCGGCGGGTCGTTTGCTGCATGGTATCGCCCGAGTTGGATGACCTTGTCTTTCTCTCTGCACAAACCGATGGTTCGCCGGGCGGCGCTGAAGCGAAAGATCCAGTCCGTGAGCCCGTGCCCGTCCATGAGTTTCCGGGCTTGCCTGGCCACTTCGAGTAGCCGATGTGCACGGCCGTTGCGGCGTTGTCCGTTCTGGAGTTCGAGCAGGGCATAAGGTACCCGCCACGCCTCCGGGCCCTGGCGTACCGTTGCGGTTCGCTGGTTGAGTTTCATGATGGTCCCGACCGCTCGCGCCCCGCCTTTCGCGGGGAACGTCACGGCATCGCCGATATCGAATTGGGCCTGTATCAGGTCTGCCTCGGTCAAGTCTCGTCAACCCTGCGCTTGCCGTCGAAACGGGCGGCATGATGGCCCAGGCGGGGGCGCGATTGAAAGGGTCGATGCCGCAATGCGGGCATTTGGGCGGCTGCGTTGCCGATGTTCGGTTGAAAAAGCCGAGAGTGCATTGGGGGGCAGGGTGCCAGGGTTACGAACCTATGTTCGCTCCGCCTCGGTGAGGCCAGCGTACTCCCTGTAGAATGCCCGCATGAACATCCTCATCACCGGCATGAGCGGCCTGATTGGCAGCGCAACGCGAGAACGCCTGGCGCCCCACGCGCGCCTCTCCGCGCTCAATCGCAGCGAGGTGGAAGGCATCCCCACCACCCGGGCCGATCTGGCGGACTTCGACGCCATCCGGCCGGCATTCGAAGGCCAGCACACGGTCGTGCACCTGGCGGCCAAGGCCGGCAACCAATATTCCTGGGATGAACTGCTGCAGACCAATGTGATCGGTACCCGCAACGTGGTAGAGGCCGCCCGGGAAGCGGGCTGCAAGCGGCTCATCTTTGCGAGCAGCGGCGCAACCGTAACCGGCTGGGAACACGACGAACCGTACAAAGCCCTGGTCGAAGGCCGCCATGACGAAGTTCCGGACTCCTGGACGATGATCCGCCACGACATGCCCACGCGGGCACGCGGAACCTACGGCGCCACCAAGGTGTGGGGCGAGGCGCTCTGCTGCGACGCCGCCGATTCGTCACAGCTTTCCGTACTGTGCCTCCGCATCGGCTACGTCAACGCCGAAGATCGCCCGGTGAGTCCGCGGCAATTCTCGGTGTGGTGCTCCCAGCGCGACGTTGCCGAGGCCATCGCCCTTTCCGTCGAGGCGCCGCTGGATCTCCACTTCGATGTGTTCTTCGTGAACTCTCGCAACCGCTGGGGCTATCGTGACCTGTCCCACGCCGAGGAAGCGGTGGGATTCGTGCCCCGGGATGCGGCCGAGGACCATCGTTGAGCCACTCGGTGCGCAGCCATCTCCGGCTGGAAATCGATGCCTACGATGCAACGATCCGCCGATTCATTCCCGGTTACGAAGAAGGGCTGAGAAGGGCAGCGCGGGAAATCGCCGGGGTCCAACCGGGTCTCGTGCTAGATCTGGGTGCGGGAACCGGCGCGCTCAGCGAGGCGATACTGGCGCACGACAGCGTCGAAGCGCTGGAAGCCGTCGACGTTGACCCGGAAATGCTGGCGCAGGCGCGCGCACGTCTGCAGCGATTCGGTGCCCGTGCGCGGTTCCGTGAGTGTTCGTTCGATGAGCCGCTGCCGTCATGCGATGCGGTTGCCGCTTCCCTGGCGCTGCATCACGTTCCCACGATGGACGCGAAAGGCGAACTTTTCCGGCGCATCCACCGGGCACTACGGCCTGGCGGCGTATTCGTGAACGCGGATGTCACCATCAGCGCAGACCCGGCGGAACGGGATCGAGCCTATCGCCTGTGGGCGAACCACATGACAGGGTGCGGCATCGAGGAAGAACAGGCCTGGCAGCACTTCGACGAATGGGCGGAGGAGGACACCTATTTCCCGATGGAGGACGAGCTTGCCGCGATGCGCGAGGCGGGATTCCGGGCGGACTGCATCTGGCGCTGCTGCCCCAATTCCCTGCTGGTCGGCCGTAAGGGCTGAACCCCAAGCCGGCCCATGGCGGCAACTGGACGGTCGGTCAGCCGCGCTTCCAGGCCTCCGCGAACCGAACCATCGCATCCACGTGCTCGGCTGGGCTGAACCCCAGATCCAGCGTCGACAGCGCGATGTGGGTTGCGCCTGCCTCCCCCCAAGCTCGCCCGCGCGCCGCCCACGCCGCCGCATCGAAGCGCTCGAATCCATCGAACCCGATCAGGCTGACCAGCATCGACACCGCTATGGCCGACGGGTCGCGGCCGGCGGCGCGGGCAGCGTCGTGCACGATCCGCAATCGCCGCGCGAGGTCATCGGGTACGACAATGCGGTTCGAGTCCTGCCACCGCTTGGGGCTTCCCGCCGCTGTCAGCCAGCCTTCGGCGAGGCGGCCCGTGCGGTCGAGTACGGCATCCGCCCAGCCGCCCATCCAGATGGGTATGGAGCGGTCCGGACGCGGTGCGATGCCGGCGGCCGGGATTCGGTCGAAGGTGCCCTCGAAGTCCAGCAGTGGCTCCGACCAGAGCTGCCGCAACAGCGGTATCTGCTCCTCCATGCGCGCGCCGCGACGGTGAAAATCCTGGCCAAGACCGGTGTACTCCACCTGGTTCCAGCCGATGCCCACGCCGAGCACAAGGCGCCCGCCCGAAACAAAGTCGAGCGTCGCAGCTTGCTTGGCGACCAGCGCTGTCTGCCGCTGCGGCAGTACGAGGATGCCGGTGACCAGTTCCATGCTCGAGGTGACTGCAGACAGGTAACCGAACAGCACGAAAGGTTCGTGGAACTCGGTTTCCCACGTATAGGGCCCGCTCAGTTCATGCACGTTGGGGTCTGCCCCCAGAACGTGCTCGTAGAGGATGAGTTGCTGGTAACCCAGTTCCTCCGCGGTAGTCGCAAACTCCCGGATCAGGCCCAGGTCGGAACCGAATTCAGTCTGCGGATAGACGAGTCCGAGTTTCATTGATGCACCTCATGCATGGAATATCCGTTTGAATGCAGCTTCGATTGAAGACATTACTTCACCGGCCCAGGTGAAGTGCAAGGGGCGTCTCTTCCCGAGTACCGGCAGGGCATTGTTTGTGATTGGCCTGTCGGCCATCATGCCGCAGTCCAAGGTCTTGTATCGATATGGATATCTCTTTCCTGCAGCCCGGCCAACGCATCTTCGTCAGCGGCTCCAGCAACGAGCCTGCAGGGCTGCTCGCTGCC
>JAPOON010000535.1 GCA_026713405.1 Gammaproteobacteria bacterium | reverse complement strand
TGGCTCAAAAACTGCGCCACGCGTCGTTCCGGCAAGAGCACGAAGCTGTACGCGATACAAACTTTGTCGGACAAGCCCGCTAATAAGGACTGACTCATCCCACTGATAGGTCGCCGTCGCACCGTTGCTCGCGGTTTTGGTCCGCCAACTCGACCATCTAGCGGACCTGTCAGGAATGGAGAGGTCGCCGGTGTAGTCGTCGTACTCACCCAAGCGTATCCACCGGTACTCATACGAGGTCGCCGCTGCCGTTGCAGATGTAACGAGGGGTCGCGTCCAGCGTAGCCGGAAGGATGTCCTCGTGCGCCGCCAACCATCGACGTTCCGACACAGGCCGGGAGCGGGCGCTACCAGCGTTGTGAAGTTCAGGGTCGAACTCGGCCCGTCACCACGGGCATCCGTGAACGGAGTAACCTCGAAGACATAGGGCGTGCCCGGCGAGAGATTGCGAACGACAAGTCGCGTGGCACCGGTCGTTCCGGTTTGCACGGCGGAGCCCCCGCGCAGAATGCGCCAGTTGTACCGCACACCCTGACCCAACTCCCCGACTGGCCTGTCCCAATCGAACGCAACGTCGGTTTGTCCCAATTCGAGGTTGCCTTGGAAATCGACCTCGATCATGAGATTTTGAACGCCTGCGGGCGGGTCCACTAAATCAAGCACTCGGAAACTCTCGCTGTCCGAAGCGTTCTCCCCGCCCCTTGTGGCGGAAACAACTACGGTGGCGTCCGTGCTGGACTCAACATTCGCAGGGCTGGTGTAGGTGGCCTGCAAGTTGCCGTTCGAGTCGGGCGCAATGGCGACGATGGTGCCCAAGGTAGTCGTCCACGACTCGTTAGTGACATCGCCGGTGGCCGTTCCGCCGAGACGCGCCACCATCGTCATGGTCCGGCTGCCATCGCCAATGCTGGTCGCGGGGTCAATCGTCAGTTGGAACGTCGTCCTCGTTGACTGCGTGACCGTCACCGTTGTGGAGCCGGACGCTTCGACTCCCCGAGCGTCGGTGACATAGAACGTGGCGACGAAGATTCCCGGCGTGTCAAGGATGATGGAAATGCCGTCGCCCGCGTACTCGGTCTCGCCAATGACCCAACGCCGGTTCGAGTACGGTAGCTGCCCGCCTCGCGCAAAGCCGTCGAACAGGATGCGTTCACCGGCCTCCCCGGAGTACGGTCCTCTGGCATCTACGACGAGGGGCGGTCCCAAATCGGCTTCCGGTGTGCCGGACACGGTGGCGGACCAAGGCGAGTCGGGGGTTATCGGGGAACCCACCGCGTCAACGGCACGCACCCTGAAATCGTAGCTGGTTCCGTTGTTCAGGCCCGCGGCTCGATAGCTGTTAGTGGTGACGGTGCCCAACTGCGTCCAGCCCGAATCCCCTTCGGAAGAGAGCTTGCGCTGCACGTCCCAAGACACTGCGATCCCGGACCACAGCGCCCCTGCCGCATTCCAGGCCAAGTCCACGTATTCGGACCCGGGGGTGCCCGTCAGTACGGGGACAGGGTACGGCACGACGGTGAAGGTTCGCCGCCTCGTCACACTGGCTGTCGTACCGCGACGGGCTTGGCCACCCGCGCCCCGCACGGTAATCGTAGCCTCGACCGTCACGGACAGGTTCTCTTGCCCCGGCCCAATGTCGGCGGTCCGGTATGTGCTGCCGCCAGTGTCGAAGCGCCCGACACCGCTATCGACTGACCACGCAACGTCCGCGTCGCCATCGAAGAAGCCCTGTAGCGTGGTCACAGAGAACGCGAAGGAGCCCGCCTCCCCCACCTGCGTGACCATCGAAATTTCGGCGCTGTCTATGCTGGCCTCGGGCAGATCGGCAGCCGTCGCGACAATGGCAGAGACGACACCATTCCCACCCGCGTTCACCGCCCGCACCGCGACGATGTAGGTCTCGCCATGGGTGAGCCCGGTGATCGTGTGGCGGCTGGCCACGAAGTCCGATACGGGCGTCCAGGCGGTGTAGTCGGCAATGGTTCCCGATTGCAGCCGCCACCGAATCTCGTAGCGGGTGAACGGCGCGCCCCTCGCGGGCGGGTCGAAGTTGATGGCCATGGCGGACGTGCCGCCGGTCTCAAGATAGGTGCGCTCCAGCGCAAGGTTGCGGACGGCGGACACTGAACTGTCCGAAGGCGTGGCGGACACCACTGCGGACCATGGGGAGTCGGGCCTTACCGGGGTGCCTGCGAAGTCGTGCGCCCGCACGCGGAAGTCGTATGGAACGTCGTTATCGAGACCGCTGATGCGGCGGCTGTTCGTGCTGACCGTGCCGCCGTCCGACCAGTTGGTGTCGGCCGACTTCTTGTACTGCACCGACCAGTCCACGTCGATGTCCGCCCACAGCGGCGGTTTCGCGCTCCACTCAAGATCAACGACCCCGTCGTCACCATCGGCAGTCACCACCGGGGCCGGGTACGGGATGACCCCGAAGGTCTTGAATACGCTGATCGTGTCGGAGGTGTTGTTGGTCGCGTTGCTGCCCGTCCCGCGCACCGTGATGTCCGCTTGGACGGTAACCAAGCGCACGTCGTCGCCTTCTCCGATGTCGCCCGTACGGTAGATGTTCGTACCCGCGTCGTAACTACCGACGCCACTGGCGACGGACCATACCGTTTCTGGGTTGCCGTCGAATATGCCCTCGACGGCAACCGTCGTTCTCACGTTCCCGGCTTCGCCAACTTCTGGTATCTCGGGAATCGAGGCGCTGTCGATAACCGCGTCGTTCAGGAGCCGCGACCCGGTACGGATGGTCGCGGAATCTACCGTGTGGGCTCCGAAATCGTCGGTGTACGTGATGCGGCAGCGCAGCGGAAAGCGGGCGAAGGTGCCCCCGTAGACGAAGCTACGGCTCGTGGAGTTGCTACCGGCGCTGATCCAGCGCCCGGACAGAGACACCTGCCAGCGGTAGGTGATGGTGGACGCCACCACGTTGTCCGGGTCTATCAGCGTGGCGGTCAACGTCGAGCCGGACGGGGCACGGCGAGGGTTGATCCTGACCCGCCCCGGTGTGTCGCCTGCGGGCTCCAGCACCACAGCCTGCGCAGGCCCGGCCGAGGTCATCGCCGTCACTTCATAGCGGCTGTCGGCCGCGTGGTCGGTGTTGGTTACAGAGAGACCGTCCAGATTGAGGACGAGTATGCTCCAGGTCGCGCCGCCGTCCGTAGACGTGCGCACCTTGTACCGCGTCGGAACCAGCCAGTCGGGGGCCAGCCACCGAAGTATCGAAGCGTCGACCAGCTCCAGGTTCCGCGCGGCCTTGTTCGCCAGCGCCAGGTTGATGGCGCGAGCCACCGCGTGCCGGGACGCAGGCACGTCCGCCGGCGCCTCGTCCAGCCCCAGCGCACGGGCGATCGCCCTGCGGCCGGCCGGATCCGCGCGTGACTCGCGGGCTGCGTCGAACCCCAGGATGGCGGCGGCAGCGCGCCGGGAGCAGGCCTCGGTGCGGCTCTGGCCTACCAGAGAGACGGTCACGGCGTTACCGTGAAGTCGGAATCGTCCACCGGCACCGCGACGGTTCCGCCAGAACCGTCGGTCCTCGTAAAGAAGAAGAAGACCGTTGCGTTGGAGGCGAACTGGAATCCGGTAGTCTCGGGAGACAGCGGCAACGAGGACACGGGACGGACGGTGAACCTCGTGTACTGAGCGCCGTGCGAAGTGGTCAGGGTTCCAGACTTCCCAGTTACCACAAACTGAGCCCAGCGAGCATCGTTCACCCAGAATCCGATGATGTCACCGTTCTGTACGGTTGTTTGAAAATAGTGAGTACGGGTACTGTCGTCCCTGTGCGATATGGCTATGACGGTAGAGCGAACCAGTTCATCCCAACTGTCCGCGCCC
>JAPOON010000534.1 GCA_026713405.1 Gammaproteobacteria bacterium | reverse complement strand
TCGTGGAGTAATTTGAATTGCGTCTGAATCAATTGCATGGAGCCCAGGGCGCCCGGCGCGCCAGGCGGCGCGTGGGCCGTGGCGCCGGTTCGGGTTGGGGCAAAACCTCAGCCCGGGGTCAGAAGGGCCAGAAATCGCGCTCGGGCGGCAGCGTCAAGCCCTGGTTCGAGGGCGGACAACTGCCGCTGCAGATGCGCATCCCGAAGTTCGGCTTCCGGTCGAGGATCGGTGCGGTTACGGCCGAGGTGCGGCTCGGAGAGCTGGCGAAGGTGGACGGCGAGATGGTCGATCTCGATGCGCTCAAGGCAGCCAACCTGGTGCGCCGCGATGTGAAGCGGGCGCGCATCATGCTGGCCGGCAGCATCGGCCGCGCGGTGACCGTCAGGGGGCTGCACGTCACCCGGGGCGCCCGGGCGGCAATCGAGGCCGCCGGCGGCCAGATAGAAGACTAGGGCTTCAGGCAAGGGATTCGAATCGTGGCGATCGGCGGTCAGGTGCAACCACAACTCGGCGGCGTACAGGCGGGGCTCACGGAGCTGCGCAACCGGCTGCTGTTCGTGTTTTTCGCCCTGCTCGTGTACCGCATCGGTACCCACATCCCGTTGCCCGGCATCAATCCGGACCGGCTGCGCGCTCTCTTCGAGCAGAACCAGGGCGGCATCCTGGACCTGTTCAACATGTTCTCCGGCGGGGCCCTGGAACGGATGAGCATCCTGGCGCTCGGGGTCGTGCCCTACATCACCTCCAGCATCATCATGAACCTGATGAGCATGATGTACCCGAGCCTGCAGCAGTTGCGCAAGGAAGGCGAGTCCGGGCGGCGCAAGATAACCCAGTACACTCGTTACGGCACGTTGCTCATTTCGCTGGTCCAGGGCATGTCCCTGGCAGTGACCCTGGCGAACCAGGGGCTTGCATTTTCGACCGGCTTCACCTTCTTCTTCGTGGCTACCACAACGCTGGTCACCGGCGCGCTTTTCATGATGTGGCTCGGAGAACAGATCACCGAGCGGGGGGTGGGCAACGGCATCTCGCTCATCATCTTTTCCGGAATCGTTTCCGGATTCCCGAGCGCCATCGGGCAGTCTTTCGAGGCCGCCCGTCAGGGCGACATCAATATCATCGCGCTCCTGGCCATCGCCATGCTGGCGGTGCTGGTCGTTGGATTCGTGGTGTTCGTGGAGCGCGGGCAGCGGCGCATCACCGTGAACTATGCGAAACGCCAGCAGGGTCGGCGCATGTTCCAGGGGCAGGCGAGCCACCTGCCGCTGAAGATCAACATGGCCGGGGTCATTCCCGCCATCTTCGCTTCGAGCCTGCTGCTGGCGCCTGCGTCCATGGCGCAGTGGTTCGGCCAGGGCCCCGGCCTCGGCTGGCTCCAGCAGGTCGCCCTGGTCCTCTCTCCGGGGCAGCCGCTCTACATCCTGATGTTTGCCGGCGGAATCGTGTTCTTCAGCTTTTTCTATACCGCGATCCAGTTCGACCCCAAGGACATGGCGGACAACCTGAAACGCCAGGGCGCCTACGTGCCGGGCATTCGGCCCGGTCAGCAGACCGCCCGATACATCGACGACGTGGTTACCCGGCTGACCGTGTTCGGGTCACTGTACGTGACGCTGGTTTGCCTGCTGCCGGAATTCATGGTGGTGGCCTTCAACATCACCATGCAACTCGGCGGCACCGCGCTCCTGATCGTGGTGGTCGTGGCGATGGACTTCATGTCCCAGGTACAGGCGCACCTCATGTCCAGCCAGTACGCCAAGCTCATGGAGAAATCGAATCTCAAGGGATACGGCCGGCGGCGTTAGGGCGCCGGCGGGAAGCAACGTAAGGAACGGTCATGAAAGTCAGGGCATCGGTCAAGAAGATCTGCCGCAACTGCAAGATCGTGCGCCGCAAGGGCGTGGTGCGGGTGATCTGCAGCGCGGAACCGCGGCACAAACAACGGCAAGGCTGACAGGAGAAGTTCTGCAATGGCACGTATAGCCGGAGTCAATGTCCCGGACCACAAGCATGCGGGTATTTCGCTTACCAGCATTTTCGGGGTCGGGCGCACCATGGCGCTGAAGGTCTGTGAGGCGGCAGGGGTCGACCCGGCTGCCCGGGTCAGCGCGCTGTCGGAGGCGGATCTCGATGCCCTGCGCGCCGAGGTGGGCAAACTGACGACCGAGGGCGACCTGCGGCGCGAGGTCAACATGAACGTCAAGCGGTTGATGGACCTCGGCTGCTATCGGGGCCTGCGCCACCGGCGTGGATTGCCGGTCAACGGGCAGCGCACGCGCACCAACGCGCGTACGCGCAAGGGGCCGCGCCGGCCCATTCGCAAGTAAGCGGGCAGGACACCAGGCAATGGCAGAAAAGAGAAAGGCTAAGCGGATCGTCACCGATGGCGTCGCGCACGTTCATGCATCGTTCAACAATACGATCATCACCATCTCCGACCGCCAGGGCAATGCGCTCTGCTGGGCCACTTCGGGTGGGTCCGGGTTCCGCGGCTCCCGCAAGAGCACGCCCTTTGCCGCCCAGGTGGCCGCGGAGCGGGCCGGAACGGCAGCGCTGGAATTCGGCATGAAGAGCGTCAACGTCTTCGTCAAGGGGCCGGGGCCCGGCCGCGAATCCGCGGTGCGCGCGCTCAACGCGGCAGGCTTGAGGATCAACAGCATTTCCGATGTGACGCCGATTCCCCATAACGGCTGCCGGCCGCCGAAACGCCGGCGAGTGTAGAGAGGAAGAGGAGATCATGGCTCGATATCTGGGACCCAAGCTGAAACTCTCGCGCAGGGAAGGCACCGACCTGTTCCTGAAGAGCGGCGTGCGATCGATCGAGAGCAAGTGCAAGATCGAGCATCCCCCCGGACAGCACGGACAGCGCCGCGTCCGGGCGTCCGACTATGCGGTGCAGTTGCGCGAAAAACAGAAGGTGCGGCGTCTGTACAGCGTTCTGGAAAAGCAGTTCCGCAACTACTACAAGACCGCTGACCGGCAGAAAGGCGCCACGGGCGAAAATTTGCTGAGGCTGCTCGAGAGCCGTCTCGACAACGTGGTTTACCGGATGGGATTCGGCTCCACCCGTGCCGAGGCGCGGCAACTCGTCTCGCACAAGTCGATCGCCGTCAACGGCAAACGCGTCAATATTCCGTCCTACCAGGTGCGGCCCCACGATGTGGTGTCGGTGGCGGAAAAGGCGAAGGGTCAGCTACGGGTGCAGGCTGCCTTGCAACTGTCGGTAACCCGGGCTCCCGTGGACTGGGTCGATGTCGACCTGGAAAAGAAAGAGGGCGAATTCCGTCGCTTCCCCGACCGCAATGAACTGCCCCAGGAAATCAACGAAAACCTGATCGTGGAACTGTATTCGAAATAAGCCCC
>JAPOON010000533.1 GCA_026713405.1 Gammaproteobacteria bacterium | reverse complement strand
GCCGTCGACGTGATACGCCCAGAGTTCGAAGGTACGCAGCCCCCACGACGTTTTCGACACCACGACGTGCCTGCCGTCCGGCGACCAGCCCGGAGACGCGTAGTCGGCACGGTCACCGCCGCTGCCGATCTTCTTCGCATCTTCGCCGTCCACGTCGACGGTCCACACAGCGGTTGGCCCGTCACGGTCGGACACGAAGGCGATGCGCTGCCCGTCCGGCGAGAACCGGGGCTGGGTGTCGTAGGCCATGCCGCGGGTGATCGCGCGCGCCTGGCCGCCCTCGATGGGCAGGAGATACAGGTCGCCCAGGATTTCCAGAACCAGCGTATCGCCCGCGGGCGATACGTCCAGGGACAGCCAGGTCGCCTTGTCGACCGAAAATTCGATCTCGCGTTCCGGCTTTAGGGGCAGGTCCTTCCCCGCGTCGGCAAATACCGGCACAGGCGCCAGTACACACGCCGCCATAACGGCCGCTTTCGCAATCGAGAACATATTCATGGAGTCTGGTTACAGCTTGTTGATTACGGAGATTGACGGGCCGGCGAAACGGTTCTACCGCACGCCCGCCCCCAGCGTGAGTGCGCCATTGCAACTCTCACGGACGCGTCAAGCAGCGTTGGGTTGGTACTTCAGCATGACTCTTGTACCGTCGGCAAGCGCATTCCTGAACCGGGGGCCCCAGGTCGGCCACTCGTCGGCGTATTTTTCGCCCATGCTGGCCAGCACCTGCTCCTGGCGGGAGGCGTCCGTCTCGATGCTGGCGGTTGCCTCGACCACCGGCAGGTTTCGGTAGCGCTCGTCGGCCCGGCGCCAGTTGCCCACATCGCCGACCCAGATCCTGGCCCGGTCAAGGCCTTGCCTGATGGCTTCGCTACGCCATGCGTCGGCCTGCGTGACCACGTACATGGCGCCGTCGTGCAAGGCGTACCAGATCTCCGCCTGGCAGCGGCTCTCCGAACCGGAGGACTGCAGCGGCGTCAGGTAGATGAGACGCGACTCGGCCATGGCAGTCTGCAACGCTTCGTTGCCGAGTACGAACGGCGAAACCACGGCAGCGGCCACCGCCGTTCCGAGCAGGGTGCGACGTGTAATCATGGAATTCTCCTCTCGGTCGTCATTCAGGAAACGGTTACGGCTTCGATGCGCTCTCCCGCGGGGCGTGCCCAGGCCTTCGGGCCGTCGATGTGCACGGAATTGCCCCGGCAATCGACGGCGACGGTAACCGGCATGTCTTTTACCTCGAATTCCCGGATGGCTTCCATGCCGAGTTCCGGGAACGCCAGCAGCTTCGAGCCGGTAATGGCCTGGGCAATGAGATAGGCGGCGCCGCCGACGGCGATGAGCGAGGCCGCTTCGTTGTCCCGAATCGCCTCGATGGCCGCTGGCCCGCGTTCCCCCTTGCCGATCATGCCCAGGAGCCCCGTGCGCTCGAGCATCATGCGGGTGAACTTGTCCATGCGCGTCGCCGTGGTGGGGCCGGCCGGGCCGACGACTTCGTCCCGCACCGGGTCGACGGGACCCACGTAGTAGATGAAACGCCCGGTAAAGTCGACGGGCAGATCTTCGCCCCGTTCCAGCAGGTCGGCGATCTTCTTGTGGGCCGCGTCACGCCCGGTGAGCATGCTGCCGGAAAGCAGCAGCGTGTCTCCGGCCTGCCAGTCGCGCATCTGCTCCCGCGTCAGCGTATCGAGGTCGACCCGCTTCGCTTCCTCCAGTTCGAAATCTATGTCCGGCCAGTCGACAAGATCCGGCGGCTCGAACCGGGCCGGGCCGGTGCCGTCCAGGGTAAAGTGCAGGTGCCTGGTCGCCGTGCAGTTCGGAATCACGGCAACCGGCTTGTTGGCGGCGTGCGTCGGGTACTCCCTGACCTTGACGTCCAGCACCGTGGTGAGCCCGCCCAGGCCCTGGGCGCCGACGCCCAGTGCATTGACCTTCTCGTAGAGCTCCAGGCGCAACGACTCCGACCGGCCGTTCGCG
This sequence comes from Gammaproteobacteria bacterium, assembly GCA_026713405.1. Next base: position 88 of record JAPOON010000533.1, on the reverse strand, counting down.
CCCCGCGCCTGCAGTTCGTGAATGTCGATCGGCTCCATCATCGCTTCCTTGGCGAGCAGCATCGCTTTTTCAGGCGTGCCGCCGATGC
>JAPOON010000532.1 GCA_026713405.1 Gammaproteobacteria bacterium | reverse complement strand
GGCGTTGGTGTGCAGGCTCTGGGTGCCGCCGAGCACCGCGGCCAGGGCCTCGATGGTGGTGCGCACCACGTTGTTGTACGGGTCCTGTTCCTGCAGCGAGACGCCGGAGGTCTGGCAATGGGTGCGCAGCATGGAAGAGGCGGGGTTCTTCGGGTTGAACTGCTGCATCAGTTCCGCCCAGAGGATGCGCGCCGCCCGCAGCTTGGCCACCTCCATGAAGAAATTGATGCCGATGCAGAAGAAGAAGGAAAGCCTGGGGGCGAACTTGTCGATGCCGATGCCGGTGGCCAGGGCCGCGCGCACGTACTCGATGCCGTCCGCCAGGGTGAAGGCGAGTTCCTGCACCAGGTTGGCGCCGGCTTCCTGCATGTGATAACCGGAGATGGAGATGGAGTTGAACCGGGGCATGTGCTCGGCGGTGAAGCCGATGATGTCGGCGACGATGCGCATGCTCTCCGCCGGCGGGTAGATATAGGTGTTGCGCACCATGAACTCTTTGAGAATGTCGTTCTGGATGGTGCCTGAGAGGTTCTTCGCGGAGACTCCCTGTTCCTCGGCCGCAACGATGTAGCCGGCCAGTACCGGGAGTACCGCGCCGTTCATCGTCATGGACACGCTCATCGCATCGAGCGGTATGCCGTCGAAGAGGATCTTCATGTCCTCGACGGAGTCGATGGCAACGCCCGCCTTGCCCACGTCGCCGCGCACCCGGGGATGATCCGAGTCGTAGCCGCGGTGCGTCGCCAGGTCGAAGGCGACGGACAGGCCCTTCTGCCCCTGGGCCAGGTTCTCCCGGTAGAAGCGGTTCGACTCCTGGGCGGTGGAGAACCCGGCGTACTGGCGGATGGTCCAGGGCCGGTTGGTGTACATGGTGGCCCGTGGACCGCGCACGAAGGGCTCGAAACCGGGCATGGTGTTCAGGTGCTCGAGACCCTCGAGGTCCTCGAGCGAATAAAGCGGCTTGATCGGGATGGCTTCCGGGCTCAGCCAGGTGAGGTCTTCCAGGGGCTTGCCACGCAGTTCCTTGCGGGCAAGTTCATCCCACGCGGGCTTGCTTGCTTTTGTCATCGGCTTTTTCGGGGGCAGTATTCCGGCGATTATATCAAGGGTCGCCGGGCGCCCCGTTTCGTTTGGACCCGGGCCGACACGGCAGCGGCATGCGGGGCCGGGCGAACCGGACAAGTTCGCTCTGAATCGCGATTGCACTTCCGGTCTCGGGCGGGCGCCGCTTCGGAAGCGAGCGCTTTGCAGATCATGCGTTCGATTGGTTGCCCGGCCCGCTTAGTGATAGCCTCCGGCCGAAGAATCTCGCACAGACAACAAGGGCCTGACCATGCCTCTCGATTCCGACATTCAAGCCATTCTCGACCTGTTCGAGTCCATGGGCGTCCCGGACTTCTGGACGATGACGCCCGAGGAGGCCCGTAACTTCGAACTCGCCCCGCCACCCGAAGTGCCGACTCCGGTCGGTGGCGTAGTGGCCGACAGAACGATTCCGGGGTCGGAGGCCGACATACCGGTGCGCATCTATCGCCCGGGTGAAGAAGGGACGGGCGTCGTCCTGTACTTCCACGGCGGCGGTTGGGTGATCGGCGGGGTCG
>JAPOON010000531.1 GCA_026713405.1 Gammaproteobacteria bacterium | reverse complement strand
AGGCCCGGAGCCGGAAATCGTCGACGGCCAGCTGGAGGCGTCCGGCACCGGGTTGGTGATGCGAATTTGGCAAGGATGCTATCCGAGGTACGCCCATAGGATGTCCGTCAACGCCGTTCCTACCCAGGCGGCAACAAAGATCACGAAGAACCAGTAATGCTTGACCGGGCTGTCCGGGGGCGCGTCCCAAATGACGAAGTCGAGGCCCTTGAAAGGCGCGATCAATGCATGAAGCGCCATTGCGACCAGCAGCATGGAACCAATGTGCGTGCAAGTGTAACCAATGGGGGGAAAGAACAGCGCGAGAAGGAACAGAAATACAATACTTGAAGCGTAAAGAACCAGTGCGGCCTTCAGGCTCACCCGGAATGTCATTCTATTCCTCACTCGCGCCACTCCTCATTCGTTCGACTCTGGCTGTTCCTTAGTGCTGCGAGAACAAGCCGAATACCGCTCCTAGCCCACCTCCCACGCGAGGCATGAAATACGCTCTTACGGCGCCGGCAGGCCCGCTGATGGCGCCAAGCACACCGCCCATAAAGGTCGCTTCAGCCAATCCTCCCCAGCTGAACTCGCCGGAGGTGGCCGCCCGTCCCAGGTACCCGGAAGCGCCTGTCAGGGCGCCGACGCCTCCTCCGGCAAGTCCCCATCCCCCGTAGATGTTGTAGGTTTCTCTAACGGTCAGTTCTCTCATGGTCGTATCTCCTGTTGCAGTTTCCAAAAAGAACCTCGCCTGCCATCAGTTCCAGGATTGGAGTAGTCGCTTTTTGAACCCAACGCGAGTCTCTGGGGAATCATTTGGTTGGGCGCGTCCAATCCAAATGCCCAACGGTGCCCGGTCTGATTCCTGAAAGGGGGAACCTGAAAATTACAATGTGATCTATGGAGAACAATTGAACACCTGAGCGATTCGGAACCTGACTAATGCAGACCATTGTGCTCACCAACGGGTCAGCAGGATGTCAGCGATAGCTCAAGTTCTTGTGTGAGATTGTCAGTATCGGCACTGAATTCGTGGGCGAGCGGCTGAAGTCATTGAGAGGTGGACAAATGCGGTGCGGATTTTATGGCGGAGCGACCTTATCCGCCTGTTGCCGGGCCCACCCAACCAAATCCCGCGACGTCGACTGCTTCCCGTGAAACGGTGCCGGCATACTCGATTCGGCCCGCGCCGGCCAGGCCGCCGGTCAGTTCACCGCCGTCCATGGTCAGCGCTACGTTCGTGGCGCCGGCGACCTCGACGTCGGCATCGGTAACGACGATGCCTTCGAACTGGGCGTTGCCGGCCCCGGCCATGGACAGGTCGAGGGTGGCGTAGCGGCAGTCTTCGCCGGTCATGTCGGTCGCGCCGGCGGCCTCGATGGTGAGGCGCTCGCCCTTGAAGCCGGAGAACGCCACGCGGTTTTCGCCGGCCGCTGCGAGTTCCACCAGCGCCGGCATCACGATGTTCGCTGTCAACGGGGCATCTGAACGGCCGAAGAGCGAACCGTTCCGCGCCCCGCTCAGTTCGAGTCGCCCTCCATGCACCGAAACGTCGATATCGCGCGAGCCGTTTTCCGGGTGAACCAGTTCCACCTGCCAGTCATCGCCCTGCGTGACGGTCAGGGTCCAACGTCCTTTGATTTCGATGCTGTCGAACCCGCTGAGATCAAGGCTGGACGTAGATGACTCGCCGCGGTCGGAGCCGACTTGCACGCTCACTTGCCCGTCCACCTCTTCGCCCCCGCCGAAGTTTACGCGGGCCGCAACCGCGAACACCACAATGGTCGCCACAACGATTCCGCCCAGCCACAGCAACGCGATCTTGCTTGGTTTCATGTTTCCTGTTCTCCGGTTGGTTGGTCCAGGAACCCGGCGAGTTCGTCGATGCCGATCCCCAGCATGTGCATGGCGCGGTTGATTCGGGGTACCTCGTCGCGCAAGAAATCCTCGCGCATTGCGGTCAGTGCCTGTTCGGCGGCCCGCTCGTTGACGAAATACCCGCGCCCCCGTTGATTGACGACGATGCCCCAGTCGAGCAGCACCTGGTAGCTGCGGGTCACCGTGTTCGGATTCACGCCCAGTTCGGCGGCCAGTTCGCGGATGGAGGGAATGCGTTCCCCGGCCTGCCACTCGCCTTCCAGGACGCGGTCGCGGATCTGGTCCGCGATCTGCAGGAAGATGCTTCTGGGTTCGCTAAACTCCATCGCTGACCTGCGTCTCCCGCACCCGCAGCCAGGCGATTGACCAGCAGGCCAGGGGCAACACGACCACGACGATCGTCCACAGGCCGTCCAGCAGCCGCAGCAGGTCCGGGAAGGACTCGACCGCGCGGGTAACGGCGTTCCCCAGGTCGCCGATTCCTTCCGGGGCGAATACCACGCGCATTGTAAGCAACGTGAACAGGCCCAGGCCGATGCCGGCCAGCACGATCACCAGCGTGGTCTTGACCAGGTGCCGCCGCGCGAACCAGGCCGCGCCGAGAAAATAGAACGATTGCAGGAAAAGGTAGCCCGTGATCACCGGCCACAGCCGCGGGTCGAGGGGATTGAAAAGGCCGAAGCCGGTACCCGGCAATAGCCGCTGTACAAGCCAGACGAGCAGCGACACGGCAGTGGTGAATACAAGCAGGTAGACGCTGAGCCCGACCGTTACCGCGAGCAGGCGGGCAATGGTCTTTTCGAAAGCGGAGGCGGGTATCAGCAGGTACGCCTCGTTTCGGGCCTTGTCGTGGAGTTCCGTGAAGGCGCGGCTCGTGGCGATGATGCCCCAGATGTAGAGCATGCCGCCGTACCACGTTCCGAAGTACCCCTGGGTCGCATCGATGGGTTCGGATGACGTCAGCGATGCGATCAGGATGATGCCCGCCAGCGTTGCCGATACCATCAGCAGGGAGCGGTAGCCGTTGGCCAGGTCGGCGCGCAGCAACCACGCGAGCCGCTCGAAGGAGAAGTGCTCGTTCATGTCCGCTCCTCCGTCGTGGGCCAGGCTGCAAACGCCGCCGGTTCCGCGATGACGGCCTTGAAAAGCAGTTCCAGGTCCAGCCTGCCTTCGTCGCTCCCGGGGCACTTCGAGACGCTGGCGTAGCCGCCTACGGTGCGCTCGCTGTAGATCAGGCCGTCGTTTGCCTCGGGCCGTTTTGCGCCGACTGAAAACCTAAGGTTCGTACTGAGTTCCGGCACGCCTCGATGCAACAGCACCTTGCCCTCGTGCAATATCACCACTCGGTCTACTAGCGACTCCACGTCCCTGACCTGGTGGGTCGAGACGATGACGATGCGCTCTTCGGTCAGCGCCTCGGCCACCAGGCGCCGGAAGAGCCCCTTCGAGGGGATGTCCAGGCCGTTGGTCGGTTCGTCAAGAAGCACCAGCGATGCGTCGCAGGCCAGGCCGAACGACAGCAGGAACTTCTTCTGCTGCCCGTGGGAGAGCGCGGTCAGCTTCCTGCTGTCCGGAATTTCGAACTCTTCGAAGTAACGCTGCATTCGGTTCCGGTCGAAACCCGGATAGAAGGGCGAGCGGACGGCGACGAATTCCTTGCCGGT
>JAPOON010000530.1 GCA_026713405.1 Gammaproteobacteria bacterium | reverse complement strand
CCTCGATTCTACCGGTAAAGGAATCCACCAGAGAACCAAGGGAGGGAGTCCCATGTCTCGACCATTCCACGGGAGCTATACCGTTTCGGTCACCCCCTTTACCGAGGATGGCAGCCGCATCTGCATCGACTCGCTGAAGCGCTTCCTCGACTGGCAACTCGCCTGCGATGTCCCCGGCATCATCATGCTCGGCACCACCGGCGAATTCCTCACCGTAAACGATGTGGAGCGGCGCGCGCTGGTCAGCGCCACCGTGGAGCACGTCAAGGGGCGCATGGACGTGCTGGTGGGGACCATGAACGCCCATACACCCAACGCCGTGCGTTACAGCCGCGAAGCGGAAGACCTGGGGGCCGACGGCCTGATGATCCTGCCGCCCTACTACTACACGCCCACCGAAGACGAGATCTTCGCCTACTACCAGGCGATCTGCGAGGCGGTCTCCGTACCCATCATGCTGTACAACAATCCGTTCACTTCCAACGTCGACATGTCGGCGGCGTTCGTGGCGAAGCTCACCAGCGCGTTCGAGAACATCCGCTACATCAAGGAAGCCAGCATGGACGTGGGCCGGGTATTCGACATCGCCGAACAGACCCATGGCGTCATGAACGTCTTCGCCGGGGAGCGCCCGGTAGAGAGCTTCCTGCTCGGCGCCGTGGGCTACGTCAACCCGTTCGGCAACTACCTGCCCTACTCGACGTCGCGCATGTGGGACTTCCTGGACGCGGGACGGATCGAGGAGGCAAAGCATATCCAGGAGCTTGCCGAGGCCATCAACACGGTCATCGCCGAGGGCCACCCGATGTACGGCCACCAGTGCTATTCAAAAGCACTCGCAGCCGCGGCCGGGTACCCGGTAGGCGATGTGCGCCTGCCCCTGACAACCTTCAGGCAACTCGGCCGGGAGGGCGTGGAGCGCCTCGAGAAGATGGTGCCCTTGATGGATGAAGTCGAGTCCTACGCCCGGCGCATGATGTCCGAAACCGGCCTAGATGACCAAGCAGTCGAACTCCGGCGCACGGCGCAACGCTGACATCAACCCAGAAGCCTCCCTACCGGCGCTGTTCCGGCCTTTTACGCTGCGCGGCGTCCACTTCAAGAACCGCGTTTTCGTCACGCCCATGTGCCAGTATTGCGCCGAGGACGGGCACGCCGTCGACTGGCATTTCGCGCACCATGGCCGGTTTTCGCTGGCCGGGCCGGGCGGCGCCTGCGTGGAGGCAAGCGGCGTAACGCGAACCGGCCGCATCACCCACGGATGCCTCGGCATCTACCTCGACAGCCATGTCGAGGGCCTGTCCAGAATCGTCACCATCTACCACAACCAGGGCATTCCGGTCGGTATTCAGATCGGGCATTCGGGCCGCAAGGGGAGCGCGGCGGTACCCCTCGAAGGCGCAGCGCCGCTGGTGGACTTCGATCCCGCCCGTGCCTGGGAAACGATCGCGCCGAGCGGGATACCCATGACGGAAGACTGGCCGGCGCCGCGGGCCATGCAGGTCGATGAGATCCACGCCATGCTCGATGCTTTCGCAGCAGCGGCGCGCAGGGCCGTGCAGGCGGGGTTCGACTTCATCGAGATTCACGGCGCCCACGGCTACCTGGTGAACAGTTTCTTCTCGCCGATCGCGAACCGCCGGGACGATGAGTGGGGAGGCGCGGACATCGGGAACCGGATGCGCTTTCCGTTGCGCGTCGCCGATGCCGTGCGTTCGGTTATTCCGGGTTCGATGCCGCTCTTCTATCGCACATCCGTCGTCGATGGCTTCGAAGAGGGGGTGACGGTTGCCGACACGGTAAGGCTGGCTGCAGCGCTGAAAGAGCGGGGCGTCGACCTGATCGACTGTTCCTCCGGAGGCATTATCGGTCCGTCCGGGCGCGCAAACACGAAGCCGGAGCCAGGTTATCTCGTCCCCTACGCCCGGACAGTTCGAGAGGGAGCCGGCATGCCAACCATGGCCGTCGGCCTGATCGTGGAACCCGATCAGGCCAATGCGGTGATCGAATCGGGAAGCGCCGACCTCGTCGCCATGGGCAGACAGTTGCTAGAAGATCCCAATTTCGTTTTTCACGCGGCGCGGCACCTCGGGCATCCCGACCCTTTCGAGATTCTGCCGGAGTCGTACGCCTTCTTCCTGAGTCGACGCTAGGAGTATCCACCCCGGCGTGCCGGGGCGCTGACGCCCAAGGAACAGCCTTGAATCCAGCCATGAGAGCCGGCGTGCGGTGCGGGCCTCCAGCACCTTTAAAGCACTTCAGCGCGCCCGGAATCCACCGACAGTCTG
>JAPOON010000529.1 GCA_026713405.1 Gammaproteobacteria bacterium | reverse complement strand
AGGGTGGCCGTCTGGGGGCTTCGGGGATCGAAATCGACCACAAACCGTGTGCTGAAGTCGTTGTTCTTGCCATTCAAGATCACGTGGGCGGGGACCGAGCCGCTTTCGGAGGGTTCCGCCGCCCCGGCGGCATCGGGGAAAGGATGCCAATACAGGGGGGTGATCGATTCCGCAATTCCGAGTCGAACCGCCCCGTCATCGTTCTTCCACAGTGAGTACGACTGTCCCTCGTATACCCCCTCGGGATAGCCGTTCATGATCGCCAGATGCGGCAGTTCCGGATTCATGCAGCCCGCGTAGACGCAGTCGAGGGTGGCGTGATCGATCACTTGCGAGACGTTGGCCAGCAGGCCCCTGTTCAGGTAGCCGGTCTGGTCCGTGCAAAACGCTTTCAGTGCCCGTGCCACGGTAGCGACGTCCGCATAGCGGGGCAGTTCCCTGCCATCGATGAAGAACCGTGCCCTGAACCTTTTATTCTGGACATCCTGGTTGCAACGAAGGAATTCCATGCAATTCCGTGTCAACCCCGACCGATCTACCTGCCCTTTCGAGCGCACATGCCGACCGAAAGCCTCACGGATCTCTGCAAGCGTGGAATCTGCTAGTGGTGCGGCCGCGTTGACCTCGCCCAAGCGGTCGGGCGCCGGGAAGGGGATGCCGAGATTGCGCAGGGCGGTGATCGTCTCGTCGTCTGGCCGGTCGTTCGCGGCCAGCATTCTGGCGCTGCCCACCTCCCAATCTGTCTTCTCCTGTAATATCACCCACAAACCATGCAGCACGTTGGAAACGTCGCTTGCCCTCGACTTGAACGACCTGCCGTCGCCGGCTGGCCTGGCGGCGCGAACGTGCTGCTCAGTCTCCCGAAATTCTTCCGCGTACCAGGTGGCGGCTTCACAGATGTTGCGCAACGGGTCGTGTTCCTGACCCATTCGACTGAGAATCGCCCGGGCTTCGGCCTTGCTGCGAGAGGCGAGTACGAAACGCCATAGCCAGCGGTAGACGAGCTCTTCGTTCAATTCGGTCGCGTCCATGCCCGGCTCGCGCCACGCCGTCACCATGGCCAGTTGCAGGTTGTCGACCACAGCTTGCGCATCCTCCATTTTCAGGGAATTGGCCAGACGATCAAGGTCGTCACGGATCAGCAAACCGCTCTCCGCTGCGCGCGACACGATGCCGGACGGGATATTGTCCCGGGAAACCTGGGCCAGCAGAGCGTGCCTTGCGGCATCAGTAAGGTAGCCGAGCGAGTCGAGTTCCGAGCGGGCGGCCTGCCGCTCGTCGATGAAGCGACCCACCTCCTCTTCGGCCAGTGCCCGCAATACGTCGCTATTGTCGAGTTGTTCGGCACGGACTCTCCCGCTAGCCATTGCGTCGGAGAACTTCTGGTGCAACTCCTCAGCCGCATCGGGCGTGAGGCTGTTCTTGTCGTAGTCGAGGGGCGGGTCGAAACGGGCGAAATGGCGGCTAAGCGCCTGAAAGACGAGCGAGCGTTCCAGTCGGGGGTTGAACGCCGTACGGGCTATGGCTTTGGCTGCGTAATAGTCGGTGCAGGCGGCTTCCACTTCCTGGCCCACGACTTGCGCTCGAATGGTGCGGGCTTCTTTGACACCGACCCGGTGCATACCGTTCCGCCCCGCCTCGACGATTGCCTCCTTGGCCTTTTCCGCGACATTTACGAAGTCGATTCGGGCGGTGATCCCGGCGCGGTCGTTAGGGTACGATCCAACTGCCCGCTCAATCTCGGTTCTGACGGACGCCATTGCCGGGCCTTGCTGCTCTATCACCGTTACGGCTGTAGCCAGATACTTGTTGTCGTGCCGCGCGTTGGCTTGCAGAGTCTCGGCTTCACGCACAGCGTTCGACACCTTTGCGGCGGTCAATGGCTTGACACGCCCGAGCCTGCCGGTGAGCCCGCGCGCCGTCGCAACTTCCCTGGCAGTCTCGGCACCGTAACGTGTGCCGAGTGCCTGCAGGAACCGGCCGGTGGCCTGGTGATTCTCGATGAGCCGGACGCGCCCGAACCAGCGGGCGAAAGGCCCCGAACGCGAGGTTATCGCCCGTTGGCGAGGTTGCAGCACGAGGACCGCACCAGGATCCGCCGCCCGGGCAGCATTCTGAAAGCCCTGCAAGTCGAACATCGACAACCCCCGCCTGTGTCAGCAGCTACTCGAAATCGCGCGCACTGGCTATGCGCAGCGATTCCACACACCTTCGCCGGGCCTTCGACAACAGGGACGGTCGGAAGTTCAAAGAATCGGCGGTGATTGCGCCCCTGCCCGAGAGCAGGGAGGCGGGCGGCATCGCCGCGGCCGTCGGACATGGAAACGGAACCATCCCTCCCGACGCGCGAGGATGTCTCGCGGCCGCAGCGCGATTGGACGATATCGATGGGGGCGGAATCGAGATGCTGGTGGCTTTTCTCGATATCCCGCCGCTGTCTCCGTAGCGTGGCTGAGCGGATTGATTTCGGTCGTTACAGGTAACCCGCCGTCTCAAGTGCTTGGATCAAATCACGCAGCAGTGTCCAATCGCCTGCTGCCGCCGCCCTTTCGATGTCGGTCAAGGCGGCCCACGGCTTGTCGGTGTTCTTCTGGATGCGTTGCAGCAGGCCGGCCGCCCAGGTTTCCGGACGGGACGTCGATTCGGGGAACTGCCCGGCGGCGGCAGCCCGTGAGACAGCGGCCAGGATAGCCTGGCATTGATCGTTCGAGAGCCGTTCGCCCTGGAAGAGCCGCGACAGGATCGGCTGTTGCCTCGACGCCGAAGCACGGCTGCCGTCCGGGACGGGAGTGGCAGTGGCGAGGGAACCTGGCCGGGGCGACGACGAGAGGAGGGTTCCGGCCATGGCTTGCACGAGAGCGCGGTGGGCCGCCTGCAATCGCTCCGCCTGATCCGCAACGCCCGCCGACAGGCTGCCGACAAGCCACCGGGAGACGGACCAGGGATCGGTTTCCCCATCAACATTGTTGGCCAATTGCGTGAAATAGCGGTGCTCGATGCTCGAGGCGCCCGCCGCACCTGCCTGTTGCAGCAGCCAAGCTTCAAGGACTTTCCGGTCGGGGACTGCGGCCCCGCCACGGGAGGACGCCACGGCGAACTCGCGGTGGCGTAACGCGAGATCCGATTGCTTCTCGCGAGTAAGCCGGTAGATGCCTTCCAGGGTTTCCCTGATCGCCACCGTCCGGGAATGCGAACCTCTCCAGGCGTTGGACCGCATTGCCCGAAGTTTGAACATGGCTGCCTTCGGGCTTGTCGCCCCCTCACCCCTGGCAGGACGGACCCGCAAGCTCCTGTACCCGTCCATCACGGCCTGGTCGATCTGGCGAAGGGCCGCGGCGCTCGCTGCGGTGGCGTAGATGTTGCCCCTCGCCACATCTGCGGCGTACCGCGTCTTAATGCCCCTGTAGAGGGAGGCCCATGGGAAATTGACCCACGCCTGCGGTGCGGGGTACGGCCTATTCCTGGAATCGACCTGGGCAACGATTCTCGACACGAGTTCCCGTTGCCTTCCTTCGGCGCTTTCCGGCAGGGTCCCGTGCAGCGGCGGGCGCGAGACATCCTCTCGGGTCGGGAGCGATTGTTCGGTTCCCATGTCAGCAGGGCTCGAACGCGGCTCGACCGCCACTGCCACTACCGGTCGGGGCAACCCAGCCCGGGCAGCCAGCTCGTCGATCGAACCGTACACGCTGGCCAGCTCGGTGAGCTGTGAGGTTATGTGCCGGTGCAGTCCGTCGATGTCCCAGCGAATCGCACGAACGCGGCCTTCGTCGCGCCGGCCGGCAGCGCGACTGGCCATGTCCTGGAGAGCAACGTACATCTGTTCCGGCCGGCCGGCGGTTCGGAAATTCGGCGTAGGCAGGTATCTCTCCAATTTGATGTTGTTGTTGTACCTGACCCTGACAGCTTCCCTGACGCGTCTTCCCGCGCGGTCGAAACATGCACTCGCGGCAGGCTGGCCCTCTTTCGAGAACCAATCGGCCAGGCCTGCCAACCGCCGGTAGGCGGTAATCCAATCCGATTCACTGCGAGCGGGGGCGGGCGCCGGAATGGCCGTGGCCGTCTCTGCCCGGGGGTCCGCCGGCGGCGGTTCCACGTCGGTCGGCCGTTGCTGTGGTTCCGGCGGCACTACCGATACCTGCCGACCGCCCGCAGCGTGGGGCTCGACCGGGGACGGAACAAACCCGGCTTGCGCCGGGACGGACACCTGCCGGTCGCCGAATACCCCCTGCCTTGTCTCCGGGGTCGCGGACGATGCGCCACCTTGATTATTGACGCTGCTTGCCGCCGCGGCCCCTTCTACGCCATTCATATCCGGGCCTCCTTTTCATTTGTAAATGCAGGTAGCGTGAACGCGGAATCGGCCGGCTGCCGTCGGCGGTCTTCCTGGATGTTCACGGTTCGACGCGCCCAAGGGCGTTTGGTTCCGTAGAGCCGCCGCTGTCGAAGTCGCCGTTGCCCCGTGGTCCCTGTCCATTTGACTTGCCGTTCCCGGTCCCCTTACATTCCGTAAACAAGTGGAGGTGCCCGCTGCCGTCAAGACGACGCGGTTGCCGGGCGGATTTTCGACAATGCCAATGCACCCGCGAGTGAAACGATGACTGTCGCAACCGTTGACCCGGTCACCATGGAGGTGCTGCGCGGCCGCTTCACGGCGGTGGCCGACGAGATGCAGCATGCGCTGATCAAGAGTTCCTACTCGACGATCGTCACCGAAGCCCTCGATGCCACCTGCGCCGTCTACGACTGGGACGGCCGCACGGTCGCCCAGGCCTGCGCCATTCCCATTCACCTGGGCGCGCTCACGGAACTCGGGCGGCGGTTCGCCCGACGCTATCCGCCGGGCGAGGCGCAACCGGGCGATGTCTACCTGGTTAACGACCCGTATGCGGGCGGCACCCATCTGCCGGATTTCGCCGTAGCAAGCCCGGCCTTCCTTGACGGCGAACTGGTGGGCTACGTGGCCACCATGACGCACCACCAGGACATCGGCGGCACGGCCCCGGGCAGCGCGGCGGCGGCAGTCTACGATCACCTTGCCGAGGGGCTGCGCATTCCGATGCTTCGTCTCGCGAAGGAGGGCGTCGTCAGCGAAGACCTGATGAGCCTGCTAACCGCGAATTCCCGGTCGCCGCGCAACATGCGGGGCGACCTCGAGGCGCAGATTGCCGGTTGCCGCACCGGCGAAGCGAGGCTCGGTGCGCTGTTCAACCACTATGGCAAGGACGAGGTCAGCGCCGGTATCAATGCGCTGATGGACTACGGGGAACGCCTGACGAGGCTCGCCATCGAGCGCATGGCGGATGGCGAATACACGTTCTCGGACTGGCTCGACGACGACGGACTGTCGCCGGAGGCGGACCCGGTGGAGATTCGCGT
>JAPOON010000528.1 GCA_026713405.1 Gammaproteobacteria bacterium | reverse complement strand
TTCCGCAGTTCGGGTTGTTGGCAGCGGCCCGCCGTGCCGTGGGGATTCGGCTTACCGGGCCCCGCCATGCGCAGGGGCAGGCAGATCCATCAGTTCGTCGATTCGGTCGGCGATCCGTTGCGCTGGCTCCCGCAACTGCTCCACCGTCCAGTCGGCTGCATAACCTTCTGTCACATCGGAAGAACGTGCGTGGTTAACCAGTCTCTTGGTCAATGAACGCGGAAGCATCAATTCGCGCTCAGCCACGGTAATGAAGCAGTTGCGAAGCCCATGGAACCAGAAACGCGTGCCGCCAGCATCACCGATTTCGTCGTAGTACCGGTGAAGATCCTCAAGGTGGCCCGATACACTGACGGCGGAGGGGAAAACCCAGCAACGAATCCCTTCCGGCGCACATTCGCGTGCCAACCAGCGTCGTTCGAGAATTACCGCGAGCTGACGCGTTACGGGAAGCTCCAGAGGATTTCCGGTCTTCGTCTCCTCCACCCGAAGGATCCGTTCCGCCAAGTCCACTCGCTCCCAGCGTAAGGCCAGAACTTCGCCCTTGCGCATACCGGTGTAGAACCCGAACAGGAAGAGGTCGCGAAATATAGGTGCCATGTCGGTCGCCTCCAATCCTGCTCGCCAACGCGGCAACACCTCGGCCGGCGCGGAAATCCTCCTCCGTCGCGGACGATGGAAACGCCCGCCACCAACCAGCCAGAGATCTACCGGGTTGCGCAAGCCATCGTGATCGACACAAGGCCGTCGGTATACGGAGCGCAGCATGGAGAGGGTCTGATTGGCAGTTGCCCAGCCGTGCTTCTCCGTGATGCGATGGAAGCGTTCCTCCACATCACGCCGGGCAATCGCATCGAGCGGGCGGGCCAGCCAGTCGGAGAGCCCGTTCCGCAGATTATGGCGGTAGTTGATGACCGTCTTCGGGGCGCGGTGGGGGTTGGCCTTCATGTAGTCCTCGAAGGCCTCGGTAAGGGTAGGCACCCTACGAGCCTTCGAACGATCGTCCGCAGGGTCCGATCCTCCGGCCACGCGGCCAACCAACTCCTGTGCCAGGCGACGGGCCTTGTCGGGACTGACACGACCGTAGCGACCGATAACGATGCGCTTGTTCGAGGCTCTTCGCCCGCCGTCTCCAGTACGGTAGTTGAGGATGAAAGACTTGATGCCCGAAGGCTGGACACGGACTCCGAAGCCGGTGAGCTTGTCGTCCCACGCGATGAAGGGCTTCTCGTTCGGCAGAAGGGCCTCGACGGCACGTTTGGTGAGTGTGAGCCGCTGCTTCGCGGTTCGTTTTTCGGTGTGCTTTTCCATGGCCGTGAATGTAGGTCCGGGCCGACATATGTCAACACAGGTGTCAACACGACAAAGAAACCCCTAGGTCACGACATCGCAGGCATGGCAGGGATTGCGCATCCGAAATACAAGCAATTCATTGGATTTTTTCTAGATATGTCCTTCCATGTCACCCTGATCGTATCCATGCTTTGCCATGATTGATTTGGTCAACCACCAGACCCACCATCGCGGTCAGGTGCACGGCATGCTGAGCCAGGCCGGAATGCCGCCCCCTGAGCTGGACCTGATCTATTACGTCCGCACGCTCTAGGCCCGAAGATCCGACCCAGCCGACAGGCTGAAGGAGCAAGCCTGCGGTTCCCGCAGGCGCCGCGGCGCGGCCAAGACCCGGCCCCAGAGCGATGAGCCAGCGGGATCGGACACGCGTTTTTGCACCGGCGACGGGATGGCTGGCCCGTCCACCAATGACATGCCGGGGCCATCGAAGGCGATCAAACCCCGCCGCACTTCAGGCACCATGTTTTTCGGCATTTCCGGGGCTCCTGTCGCGCCGGTCACGGATCTGTTTGCGCATGTGCACCAACGTGCGCTGGCCGAGGGTCTCCGCGTGCGTCACGGCATAGCCGATGCCCTTGTACAACCTGATGTTTTCAGTGAATTTCCTGTTCGTATAGAGCCTGATCTCGTCGACGCCCCGCCGTCGCGCTTCCGCCTCCGCGAAACGCATGAGCTGCCTTCCGATGCCGCGTCGCTGCAGGCGCGGTTCCACCGCCACGCTCCAGATGAGCATGTGATCAGGCCGGATCCGCAAGACGATCGCCCCCGTCGGATTTCGATCCACTTCGGCCAACCACACCGCATCGTCTCTCAAGACCGCTGACCAATCCGCCGCCATGGGTTCGGGCTTGCCGCCCATGCGTTTCACGTACTTCACGTAGGCGCGATCGTGGAGAAGCCGAAGGAACTCCGCATCGCTTTCAGTGGCTCGTCGCAGTTGACAATCGGCGTCCCGCATGCACGCAAGCTAACCGGGACCCGAAGCATCAATCAACGCAGCCCGATACCGGTTGCGAGCGGACATGCGGCTACCCCGAGGCTGGAAATCCCTACGCGTCGGCGATGAACGGGGCGAATATCCGCTTGATACGGTTCAGTTCCGGCAGAATGCTGACCCCTTGAGGTCTGGACTTGTCTACCGAGGCATCTCTCGCCCGCAATGCCCAAGTACGGGCATTCGGACGGGAACCCCAGTCCATTGACCATCCGAACAGGGTCGAGCAAATCTTCGCCCTGTGACCATGTCGGTGGGACGGAGCGGGCACGGTCGGTGCCGGAAACGTGCGCATGCAAGACATCAACGACCAAGACGTGCGGATACGGGAGGCGGTGTCCGTCTCGGACATTGCCGACATGCGCGCCCTGTTCATCGAATACCAACGCTGGCTTGGCCAGGATCTGACCTTCCAGAACTTCTCGGCCGAACTGGCCTCCCTCCCGGGCGACTACGCACCTCCGCTGGGGCGCATGTTGCTGGCGCGTCACGTCGACGGCACGCCAGTCGCCGGCGTCGCGATGAAGCCCTTGTCGGCCGGAACCTGCGAGATGAAGCGCCTGTTCGTGCGCCGGCCCTGGCGCGGTTTGGGCCTGGGTCGAACACTGGCCGAAGCCATCGTCGATGCCGGTCGTTCCGCCGGCTACGGCCGAATGCGTCTCGACACCTTCTCCAAGCTTTCCGCTGCCACAGAACTCTACCGTTCACTGGGTTTCCGCGAAATCGCCCCGTACTACGAGAATCCGCTGGACGGGGTGATCTACATGGAAAAGGCGCTCGACCCGAGTGGCGCGTGATGACCGGGTGCGTGATGACCGGGTGATAGTCGCTGTCGCGCTCTCGGAATTCGCAGTTGGTACGGCCCCGGGGGCCGAAGCACTCCCAATGGCGTGGCCGCGGGCCCGATGGAATGCCGGAGGCGGAAAGCCTGCGCCCACGGCGGCTCGGTGGTCGAAGGGCACCCGCCCCCGGTCGGTGCGCTGGCGGGGCATGCCGTCACCTGGCGGTGGCTCTACCCCGGACACCGACCGCCTTCACGAAGACGGGGCTCTGGCCCAAGTGGGCCAGAGCAGGCCTTTCGCGGCGAGAATTGCCTGAAACGGTGGCGCGTCGGAGCCGCTCACGGCGCGGCCGGGGCGCCCCCGCTGTCCACCACACCGCCGGCATTCCTCCAGCCGCCCCGGACGGCTGCCACCCGTTCGGACTTCCTGGGGTGGCTGGACGACAATACTTCGGGCAGGAACTCGGTCATCGCAAGGGCCTGCTCGAGCGACGCCCCCATCCGAAAGAGGAGATGCCCGGCGTACCGGTCGGCAGAGATTTCCTCCCGATGCCTCTCGCCTCGATACACAACGTGGCCCATGGCATGGCGCCCGATCTCCCGCGCCACGATCCCCACCTTCGTCCAGTTCCAGTTCCGGTCCGTCCACCCAAGACCGGAAAGGAATCGATCATTTATCAGGATGTACCGATTGCCATCGCAGATCAGGGCTCTTGCATTCAGGACGTGGCCCGATTCCCGAACCTCGAAATTGGTTCCGGACAAGCCGGCAGCCCCCAGGACCGCGTGCAATGCGGACGCGGCGGTCTCGGATTCATGGGAAGGAGGGCAGGCCAGACCGGAAGCAGGCAGCAGCAGCGCTGCCAACACGATGCCCGGCCGGCGTGGCATGGTCCCTGAAGCTCCTCCCAAGCTGGCGGGGCGCCGCAAGCTGCCCGACCCGCTGGCCAGCCCGGCGTCCCGATGGGTTTCCCGCGCGCAGTCGACGCCCCGCCCCTCCCGCGATAGGCGGGGCGTTCGTCAGCCCTGCTGCTGGCGGATGATGTCCATCAGTTCCGGCGGCGGCATCCAGCCCTCCGGCACCTGAAGGTTGAACGCTCCCTGCTTGATGCCGTCCGCGGTCTCGGTATCGAAGGCGACGATCAGAGCTGCCCGCTCCGCCTCCGACAGCGGTTTCAGGAGGAGGTCGCTCTCGATGAGCGGGTCATCCTGGAAATACATCTGCGTGGTGACGCCCGGGTTCAGCGGCGGATGCACCTTGAAATGAATGTGGGCCGGGCGGTACCAGTCGCCGATCGCCGCGTAGGGCGCCGGACGGATCGTGCGGAACCGGTATTCGCCGTTCTTGTCGGCGACGATGCGGGCGTAGCCCTGGAAGTTCGGGTCGACCGGCGCCGGGTTGCCGTCCTTCGGATGGTCATAGCGGCCATGCACGTTCGCCTGCCAGATCTCAAGCACGCAGTCGCCGACCGGCCGGCACTTGGCGTCCTGGATCTTGCCGACCACCTCGATGACCTCGCCGGCCGCCCGGTCACTACCGGTTGCAATGTGCGTCAGATCCCAGTCCTGCTCCCCGGTCGTGTAGGGATAGAACGGCCCGTCGATCTGGTACGCGGTCACGGAGCAGGCCGCTCGGGCCACGCCGGCACCGGCGACGGTGGCGGCCGCCACGCCCAGACCGGACAGCATGCTGCGGCGCGACAACCGGCGCTGGGGTTGCGTGCGTTTCTTCCTGGTCATCATGTCCCTCCTCGGCCAGGCGGCGGCCGCCACACGGCCATGCCTAGGCTGCGGGCGAGCCTAACACAGGCCCATCGGGGCCCGATTGGTGCGGAACAGCACACGGTCCTGCGGCCGGCGGCTACCCGGCCCGGCGCGTGACGTCAGCGAAGCGCCGCCGGTTGCGGGCCCCCGGTCGCCCAGTCCAGCAGTTCGACGGTGTGGACCACGGGGAGCTCGCAACTCCCGGCAATCTGCACCATGCAGCCGATGTTGCCGGCCGCGACGGCGGTCGCACCGGTCCGTTCCAGGTTGGCGACCTTCCGCTCGCGCAATCGCTCGGCGATCTCGGGCTGGAGCAGGTTGTAGGTCCCGGCCGACCCGCAGCAGAGGTGCCCTTCGGCCACTGGCCGGACGTCGAAACCGGCCTCTGTCAGCAGCGAGGCCGGCAGGCGGGCGAGTTGCTGGCCATGCTGCAGGGAGCAGGCGGCGTGGTAGGCGACGCTGGTGCCGGCGTGTGGCCCGGATGCCGCCGGCAGCGTGAGGCGCTCCACCACTTCGGTGACATCGGCCGCCAGCCCGGCAACCCATGCCGCGTCCTCGCTGTCTGCTTCCGTCCGGAGGAGGTGGTCGTAGTCCTTGAGCATGGTGCCGCAGCCGGATGCGTTCACCACGATGGCGTCAAGCGGCGCCTGGGTCTCGAGCCGGCGCCACGCGGCAATGTTGCGCCGGGCGGCCTGCTTGGCGGCGTCCTCGCGTCCCATGTGGTGCACCAGCGCCCCGCAGCAGCCGGCGGCGGCGGGCACCACCACCTCGGCGCCCAGCCGGGTCAGCAGGCGTACCGTGGCGTCGTTGATGCGCGGGTCGAGGGCCTGCTGCACGCAACCGGCGAGCAGGGCCACCCGGAGCTTGCGTTCACCGGTCGCCGGGTGCACCGAGCCCGGCTGGACGAAGCCGTCCGGGATGGCTTGCTCCGGGAGCATGCGGAGCATGGTGCCGGCAGGCTCGGGCAGCAGTCGGCCGAACGGGCGGGCGAGCCGGCCCAGGCGCAGCGCCCAGCGAAAGCGCGCGGGATAGGGCAGCAACGCGCTGAACAGGCCGCGCACCAGCCGCTCGAGCGGGGGGCGCCGGAAGGTTCGTTCGATCCATGCCCGCGCGTGGTCGACCAGGTGCATGTAATGCACACCGGAGGGACAGGTTGTCATGCAGGAGAGGCACGAGAGGCACCGGTCCACGTGCAGCACCGTCCGGGCATCCGCCGGCCGGTCGTTCTCGAGCATGTCCTTGATCAGGTAGATCCGGCCCCGTGGGCTGTCGAGTTCGTCCCCGAGCAGCACGTACGTCGGGCAGGTGGCCGTGCAGAACCCGCAGTGCACGCAGGCGCGGAGGATGCCGTTCGCCGTGCGGATGGCCGGGTCCTCGAGCTGGGCGGCGGTGAAGTTGGTGCGCACCGCGTCAGGCCCCCAGGCGACCGGGATTGAGCACGCCTGCGGGGTCGAACCCGGACCGGATCGCCGTCGCGATGCGCTCGATGCCCGCGCCCTGCCGCGGGAACACGCCTTCGGCGGCCGGGACCGAGGCCGGCGCCCGGAGCAGCGTCGCCGTCC
>JAPOON010000527.1 GCA_026713405.1 Gammaproteobacteria bacterium | reverse complement strand
CCTGGGCCATGTCGGCGCTTGCCACCTTCCTGCTGGCGACCTGGTTCATCACCTCCTCGGACTCCGGCACGCTGGTGATCACCACCATGCTGAGCATGGGCGACGATCATCCGCCGCAGCGCTTCCGCGTGGTGTGGGGGCTCGGTCAGGGGCTGGTGGCCGCGGTCCTGCTGCTGGCCGGCGGGCTGCAGGCACTGCAGACGGCATCCATCGTTGCGGCCCTGCCGGTGAGCATCGTGCTGATTTTCATGATGTACGGGCTGCTGAAATCGCTGGCCCTGGATTCCGGCGCGGTAGCCGCAACGCCCTGACAGTTGCGCAGGTACGCTGCGCCAACGAGCCCGCCATCCTCATTGACGGGAACGGGCTTGTCCCGCCCCCAACCCACCGTCGATCCATCGATCGCTGCCTCATAGCAGTGCGGGACCAATCACATGGTGCAGCAGAAGCCTAGTGTCGAGATATTCTAAGTTACTGATTAATAATTGGTTTACCGGCTGGCACGGTTGTTGCTATGTCGTTCGGCATGAACGCAGCAGCACAGAGCAGCGCCGCTGCCGACCGTCACGTCGTCGTGGTTGGAAACGGCATGGTCGGCCATCGCTTCGTGGAACTCGCCGCCGCCATTCCGGGCGTGGCGATTACCGTGTTCGGCGAGGAACCGCGCCGGGCCTACGACCGCGTACACCTTAGCGAGTATTTCGCGGGCAGCAGTGCCGACGACCTTGCACTGGCGGAACCGCCGCCGGATGCGACGGTTCACGTCGGCGAGCGCGTCGTCGAGATCGACCGCGAATCGAACGCCGTCCACACTGACAAGGGTCGGCGCATTGGCTACGACACCCTCGTCCTCGCCACCGGTTCCTATCCCTTCGTGCCGCCGGTCGAGGGCAACGGGCAACCGCACTGCCACGTCTACCGCACCATCGAGGACTTGAACGCCATCAAGGCCTCCGGAACGGATGCCCGGGTCGGTGTCGTGGTGGGCGGCGGGCTCCTCGGTCTCGAGGCCGCGAATGCGCTCAGGAACATGGGCCTCGCAACGCATGTCGTGGAGTTCGCGCCGGTGCTGATGGGCACGCAGTTGGACGACGGCGGCGGGACCATGCTGCGCGGCATGATCGAGGACCTGGGCGTCTCGGTGCACACCGGCAGGAACACCCTGCGCATCGTCGCCGGCGAGTCGGCCCGGTACCGCATGGAGTTCGCCGACGGCGACACCCTCGAAACCGACGTCGTGGTGTTCTCCGCGGGAATCCGACCCCGCGACGAACTGGCCCGCGAGTGCGGACTCGCGGTGGGCGAACGTGGCGGCATCGTCATCGACGAATATTGCGCCACATCGGATCCCCACATCTTCGCGGTTGGCGAGTGCGCGCTCTACGATGGCCGGATCTTCGGCCTCGTCGCGCCTGGCTACAAGATGGCCAAGGTCGCCGCCGGGGCCGTGGCCGGGAACCGTGACACGGCGTTTCGCGGTGCCGACATGAGCACCAGGCTGAAGCTGCTCGGCGTCGATGTCGGCAGTGTCGGCGATGCCCGCGGTCGAACCCGGGGCGCTACCACCTACACGTATATCGACGAACGCGACCACGTCTACAAGCGCATTGTCGTCAACAAGACCGGCAAAAAGCTGCTCGGCGCGGTCCTGGTCGGCGACACCGCCGACTACGGCATGTTGCTGCAGACGATGCAGAACGAATTGGCACTGCCGAAGCACCCGGACGCGCTGATCCTGCCCCAGCGCGACGGCGGCGGCATGCCCGCGGGTGCTGTCGCCGCACTGCCGGACAGCGCGCAGATCTGCTCATGCCACGACATCTCGAAAGGCGCGATCGTGAACGCAGTCGCGGATGGGGCCACGACGCTCGGCGCGATCCGCAGTTGCACCAAGGCCAGCACCGGCTGCGGCGGTTGCGGGGCGCTGGTTACGCAGTTGCTGAATGCGGAGCTCGAACAGCGCGGCATCGAGATCAACACCGACCTCTGCGAGCACTTCCCGCACACGCGCCAGGAGTTGTACCACCTCGTCCGGGTGGAACGTATCACCGCGTTCGACGAGTTGATCGAGAGGCACGGCCGGGGCCTGGGTTGCGATATCTGCAAGCCCGCCGTCGCGTCGATACTGGCGGCGTGCTGGAACGACCATGTGCTCAAGACGCCACACGCACCGCTGCAGGACACCAACGACCGCTTTCTGGCCAACGTTCAAAAGAACGGTACGTATTCCGTCGTACCGCGCGTCCCTGCCGGGGAGATCACGCCGGACAAGCTGATCGCCCTGGGGCAGGTCGCGAAGAAATACGACCTCTACACCAAGATCACCGGCGGCCAGCGGGTCGACCTGTTCGGGGCCCAGGTTCACGAGTTGCCGCTCATCTGGCGGGAACTGATCGACGCCGGTTTCGAGACCGGCCATGCCTACGGCAAGGCGGTACGCACCGTGAAGTCCTGCGTCGGCAGTACCTGGTGCCGCTACGGTGTACTCGACAGCGTCGGCATGGCGATCGCCGTCGAGAACCGCTACAAGGGCTTGCGGGCGCCCCACAAGGTCAAGTTCGCCGTTTCCGGCTGCACCCGGGAATGCGCAGAGGCGCAGAGCAAGGACGTTGGCGTCATCGCTACCGAGATCGGCTGGAATCTCTACGTCTGCGGCAACGGCGGCATGCGCCCGCGCCATGCCGACTTGTTGGCCACGGGTCTCGACGACGAGATGCTGGTCAAGTTGATCGACCGGTTCCTGATGTTCTACATCCGCACCGCCGACCGTCTCCAGCGCACTTCGGTGTGGATGGAAAACCTCGAAGGCGGTCTCGACTACCTCAGGTCCGTGATCATCGACGACCAGCTTGGATTGGTCGCCGACCTCGAGTCCGACATGGAACACGTGGTGGGCACCTACCAGTGCGAATGGAAGACCACGATCAACGATCCCGAGAAACTCAAACGTTTCCGTACGTTCGTCAACAGCGAGCAGGCTGACGACTCCCTCGTTTTTGTCCGCGAACGAGGGCAGCGACGGCCGGCGCGCGAATCTGAAACGGCTTGAGGAACCAGGACCATGCATGAACCGGGCAGTGCCGATTGGACCACCGTTTGCGAACTCGATGCCGTTGTCCCCGACACGGGCGTTCGGGCGCTCGTGGGCGATACCCAGGTGGCGGTCTTTCGGATCTCGCCCTGGGACCAGATGTTCGCGATCGACGCCATCGACCCGTTCAGCAACGCACCCGTTCTGTCGGGCGGCATCGTTGGCGACGTCAAGGGACAACTCGTGGTCGCATCGCCCATCTACAAGCAGCACTTCAATCTCCATACCGGGAAGTGCCTCGAGGACGAGGCGGTCGCCGTGCGAACGTTCGATGCGCGCGTGGTCGACGGCCACGTCCAGGTCCGCCGCTCTATTTGCGAGGGGAAACCCCTCGCGCAGCCTTCTTCTTGCGAGGGGAAACCCCTCGCGCAACTCTCTTCTTGCGAGGGGAAACCCCTCGCGCACCCCGGCTGAGGGCTCTGCCATGTTGTTCGGAAGGCGCCGCAAGAATCCGATTCGCATCGCCAACAAGGGCGTTGCCGAGTGGAAGTACGCCACTTGCGGCTACTGTTCGGTCGGCTGCTCCATCGAAGTGGGTGTCGATGCGCTCGGCAAGCCGGTGACTGCACGCGGGGTCGGCGGTGCCGACGTCAATCGCGGCAAGCTGTGTATCAAGGGGCTGACCCAGGCGCAGATCTTCGCCGCACCCGGCCGCGGCAGCGCGCCGAAGTTGCGCGACCGGATCTTCGAGGACTGGCAACGCGCCGACTGGGACTCGGCGCTGGACCGCGTCGCGGATGGATTCAAACAAACCCAGGCCCGCCATGGACGCGATGCGGTGGCCGTCATCTCCACCGGTCAGATCATGACCGAGGAGTTCTACACCCTCGGCAAGCTGGTACGCGGGGTCATCGGCACCAACAACTACGACGGCAACACCACGCTCTGCATGGCCTCGGCCGTGGCGGGGTACAAGCGTTCGTTCGGTTCCGACGGCCCGCCCGGTTGCTACGGCGACTTCGAGCACACGCAGTGTCTGCTGGCGTTCGGCTCCAACCTGCCCGAGCAGCATCCGATCATCTACTGGCGCCTCAAGGAAGCGCTCGAGAGACGCAGCTTTCCGGTCATCGTCGTTGATCCCCGGGTGACGATGTTCGCCCAGTTCGCGGATATCCACCTGCCGGTGACCCCGGGCACGGACCTGGTGCTGTTGAACAGCCTGTGCCACGTCATCCTCGAACAGGGGTTGCACGACGAGGCCTACATTCGCGCCCACACCAGCGGTTTCGAGGACTTCGCGGAAACGGTTGCCGAGTACGACCCCGCGACGGCGGCGAAGATCTGCGGGATCGACGAGGACACCATCCGCACGGTAGCGCGCCTGTACGGCAAGGCCGACGCGGCGATGGCGATCTGGACCATGGGCATCAACCAGTCCACGCACGGAAGCGACGGCGTGTGCGCGATCAACAACCTCAACCTGGTCACCGGCAATATCGGCAACCCGGGCGGCAGGAGCCGGTCGATCACGGGCCAGTGCAACGCCATGGGCACGCGCGAGTGGTCCTCGTGTTCCGGTCTGCCGGGCTACCGGCAGCTCGAGAACCCGGCGCACCGGGACGAGGTCGGCAAGTTCTGGAACGTCGATCCGGAGTTCTTCCCGAAGCAGCGCGGCCTCTTTCAGACCGACATCTTCCCGGCCATCGAGACCGGGCAGATCAAGGCGCTTTGGGTGATCGGCACCAATCCCATGACATCCATGCCGAATACGCCGCGCATTCGCAAGACCTTGCAGAACCTCGAGTTCTGCGTCGTCCAGGACGCCTACGAAGATGTCGAGACCGCGGACTACGCGCACGTCTTCCTGCCCGCGTCGGTGTGGGCGGAGAAGGAGGGCTGCTTCACCAACACCGAGCGGCGCGTGAATCTCACCCGGCCCGTAACGGCACCGTTCGCTGACTCCAGGCCCGACTTCTGGATCTTCACGTCGCTTGCCAGGCGTTGGCCGGGCGCCGCCGCGATGAACTGGCCGCAGACCCCGGAAGCCGCATTCGAGGAGATGAAACAGCTTTCCAGGGGCCGGGGTCGGAACCTGGACATTTCCGGCATGACCTACGAAAAGATCGAGGCCGCGCGCGGCATCCAATGGCCGATGCGCGAGGGCGATGAACACTCTTGCGAGGGGCAGGCCCCGCGCGCTCCCCGGGGTTCGCCGCGGCTCTACGGCGACGGCACGTTCGCGTTCCCCGACGGCAAGGCGAGGCTATTGGCGCTGCCGTACGTCGAGAACAACGAGCGTCCCGACGCGGAGTTCCCGTTCTGGCTGAACAGCGGCCGTGTGGTCGAGCATTTCCACACCCGGACCAAGACCGGCAAGGTCGGCGACTGCAACAAGCACTCGCCGACGCCCTACATGGAGATGAATCCGGACGCGGCGGATGAACTCGGCGTCGAGCAAATGGGTTATGCGCGCCTGGTCTCCCGGCGCGGCGACGCCGTGGTGATGGTGCAGCGCACGCAGCGCGTGCCCAGAAACATGGTGTTCATTCCGTTCCACTTCCACGAGTGCGTGAACCGGCTGACCCTGGGCCTGCTCGATCCCTATTCGCGCCAGCCCGCGTTCAAGCAGTGCGCCGTGCGGATCGAGTCGGTCGATCAGTCCGATGCGGCCGAGTGGAACGACGCCTTGAGGGCCTTCTGATGATTCCGACCCGCGTCGACGAACCCGGCTACGCAAAGTTGGCGGACGCCGCGAAGTTGGCGGACGCCACCGCGCAGACGCTCAACCGTTACGGCAACCCGATCCAGTTGCTGCCGGACGGCGACAACGGAGTCAGCCTGCGCATCAACGGCGATGACGGGATCGGCCACAACCCGAACCGCACGCGCCAGCACGCGTTCCATTTCACCGCGGACAACTGCATCGGCTGCCACGCCTGCGAAGCCGCCTGCAGCGAGAAGAACGACTTGCCGCCGCACTTGAGCTTTCGCTCGGTCGGCTACGTGGAAGGCGGCACCTATCCCGACTACACGCGCATCAACATCTCGATGGCGTGCAATCACTGCGACGATCCGGTCTGCCTCAAAGGGTGTCCCACCGGCGCGTACACAAAGCACCCCGAGTACGGCGCCGTCATCCAGGATCCGGACATCTGCTTCGGTTGCGGCTATTGCACCTGGGTGTGCCCCTACAACGCGCCGCAACTCGATCCGATGGCCGGCCAGGTCGAGAAGTGCAACATGTGTGTCGATCGGCTGGAAGTCGGCCTGAAGCCCGCGTGCGTCTCGGCCTGCGTGGGCAATGCCCTGGATTTCGGCGTCGTGGAGAACGTTCCCGAGGGACGCGAGCAGACCGACACCCGAATTCCCGGATTTCCGGACCCGGCCATCACCAAGCCGAACATTCGCTTCGAGCAGGCCAATCGGACACCCCTCGAGGTCACGCGGCCCGACTCGTCACCGGTGAAGTACCGGCGCAACGGCACGGGATCCGGGTTCCGTCCGGTTGTCGATCCCAAGGAAGGCGTCGAGAAGCGGTGGAACTGGGCGCGGCTCTCGTCCCGCGAGAACCCGTTGGTGGCGTTCACGTTGGCCGTGCAGGCCGCCGTCGGCGCGTTCGCGACGACGTTCGTAGCCGGCCAGGGCAGCGGCCTGGTCGCGTTCGCCGCCATCGTCCTCGTCGGCCTTGGCATGGCCGCATCCACCGCCCACCTCGGCAAGACCCTGCGTTTCTATCGTGGCTTCAACAACCTGCGGCATTCCAACCTGAGCCGCGAAGCGCTCGCAACGGCCGCATTTGGCGCGGCGACGGGCCTGTATTTCATCGCTGATCTCGCCGGATGGACGCGTGTTGCGCCGGCCTTCGGGGCGGCGGCCGTTGTCGCGGGAGTCGCGACGATCTTCTACATGGTCCGCTGCTACCTGATACCGGCTCGGCCGTTCTGGAACCATTGGCAGGCGGGGGCGTCCTTCGTCGGCGCATCGCTGGCACTCGGCGGTTGGATCGGCCTGGCCCTGGTGCCCGGGTGGCCGCCGCTCCTGTGTTGGGCGATCGTGGCGGGATTGGCACTGGAGATCGCCGGCCTTGTCGGACACGCACGGGACATGCGCGCCGCGGAGCATGAGGGTGCGGTGTCGCACCATGTCCAGACGACGACCTTCGGCCAGGTCTACCGCCTTCGAAATGCGCTGCTGCCGGGCAACCTGATCCTGGTTGGCGCCCTCACGGTTGCCGGAGTGACTCAGCCGGCGCCTTGGCTTGTTGCCGCGCTCCTGGGCCTGGGCTCGGCAACCGTTGGCCGTGCGTTGTTCTACGTGGTCGTCGTGCCGACCACGATGCCCGGTGCCTTCTTCTGGAAAAACAAGGGATTCGAGGAACACGCCCGGGACATCGGGTTGGCCGCGAACCCGGCCGTCGGGGTTGCGCCGACGGACCATTGACGAACAAACCGTTTCGGATCCATCCGGCGCGCGGAGCAGGCCTGGATGCCTGATGCGGGCGACCGCGAGGGTGCCCCATACGGATTCGGATGGGCATTAACCAAGGAGCAATACATGTCGAACGACGTAGCCGGATTCAACCTCCTGGCCTTCCGGGGCAAGATGAAAGTGCTGCACATGAGTTGGATGGCGTTCTTCGTCACCTTCGTGGTGTGGTTCAACCACGCGCCCCTCATGTCCGCGATCCAGGGCTCGCTGGGATTGACCAAGGCGGAGGTCTCGACACTGCTCACGTTAAACGTGGCGCTCGCGATCCCCGCGCGGATCCTGATCGGCATGCTCACCGACAAGTTTGGCCCCCGAATCGTCTATTCCGTCCTGCTCCTGGTGGCGAGCGTGCCTTGTTTCGCGTTCGCGTTGGCCGACACGTTCGTACAGGCGGCCGTCGCGCGCTTTCTGCTCGGCTGCATCGGGGCTGGCTTCGTGGTGGGCATTCGCATGGTGGGGGAGTGGTTCCCCGCCCACGAACTCGGTCGCGCCGAGGGCGTCTACGGCGGTTGGGGCAATTTCGGTTCCGCCGCCGCGGCGATGTCGCTGCCCACGCTGGCCCTCCTGTTCGGGGGCGATGACGGCTGGCGCTACGCCGTCGGCACGACGGGTGTGCTGGCCATCGCCTTCGGCGTGTTCTACTACTTCAACGTCTCGGACACGCCCAAGGGTTCGACGTACTTCAAGCCGAAAAACCTCGGCGCCATCGAGGTAACCAGCAAGGGCGACTTCTACCTGCTGCTGGTCATGAAGGCGCCAATCTTCCTGGCGCTTGCCCTTCTGACCTGGAAACTGTCGACGGGCGGCGTCGCCCTGCTCTCGGACAACGCCGCGATCACCATCTACGCGTTCCTGATTGCCGGGTACGGCTACGACGCCTGGGTTGCGTGGCGGGTGAACAGAGGCGTCTTCGAGAAGCCCGTACCCGAACTTCACCGCTACAAGTTCAAGCAGGTCGCGGTGTTGAACGTGCTCTACTTCGCCACGTTCGGTTCCGAACTGGCGGTGATCTCCATGCTGCCGCTGTTCTTCAGCGACGTGTTCGGGCTCAGCATGGTGCAGGCTGGCCTGCTGGCGTCGTCGTACGCCTTCATGAACCTCATGTCCCGCCCGGCCGGCGGCCTGATCAGCGACTTCTTCGGCCGCAAGCCGACGCTCCTGATCCTGATCGCCGGACTCGCCATCGGCTACTTCACGTTCGCGTTGGTGGACTCGTCGTGGCCGCTGGTTCTGGCCGTGATCACCGCGATGGCCTGCTCGTTCTTCGTACAGGCGGGGGAGGGTGCCGTGTTCGCGGTCGTTCCGCTGATCAAGCGACGGCTAACCGGGCAGATCGCCGGTATGACGGGTGCCTACGGCAACATCGGCGCGGTGTGCTACCTGACGATTTTCTCGTTTGTCGGCTATGGGGCGTTCTTCGCTATCATCGGCGTATCGGCGGTACTTGGTTTCCTGGTCCTGTTCTTCATGGAGGAGCCGCGCGGCCACATGGCCGAGATCCGCGACGACGGTACCGTGGAGTTGATCGAAGTTGGCTAGCAGCCCGATCGCAAGAAACGGGTCCGAAGGGGCCGCCCTCGCGGCTCGCGGTCGCGAATCCACACCGTCGGAACCCAGGCTGGAGACGGATACCGTCGTGCAAGGAGCCATGAACAGCGCCGAACTGAAGGTCAGCTACGGCGGCACGTCGGTGGCCGGCGCCCTGGAGGTCAACCAGGACGCGTTTGCGGCGTCGCCACCCCACTGGCTGAAGGGCGCGGTCGCAATGATCGCCGACGGTGTCTCAAGCGGCGCACTTGCCGAGCAGGCCAGCCAGACCGCGGTCACGGATTTCATCGACGAATATCTCGCCACGCCCGAGACCTGGACCGTGAAAACGTCCGCCGCGCGGGTGCTGAACGCGCTGAACCGCTGGTTTTGCCACCACGACGGGATGGCCACCACGGTAAGTGCCGTGGTGGCCAAGGGTCGCACGGCGCACATCTTCCATGTCGGCGATAGCCGGGTGCACCGGTTCCGCGACGGCGAACTCGAACAACTCACCCGCGACCACCGCCGCCACGCCATGCTGACCAATGCACTCGGCATGGACCTGGACATCGAGGTCGACTACCTGGCCGAAGACCTGGCGAAGGGCGATGTTTTCGTACTAACCACCGACGGTGTACACGATGCGCTCCCGGTTCGACACCTGCGCGAGCGCGTGGCCTGTGCCACCGGGGCCACGACGCTTGAGAGCGTGTCCCGGGCCGTTGTCGACGCCGCCTTGCAACGCGGCAGCGAGGACAATCTGAGCTGCCTGCTCGTACGCATCGACGACACGCCGCACGAGGCCATCGACGAAGCGCACCGCCGCCTCACCCGGCAGGTCATCCCGCCCGTGCTCCGGGCCGATGCGCGCATCGACGGCTACCGGGTCCTGCGCACCGTCGCGGGTGGGACGCGCAGTCACATTTACCTCGTCGAAGACCCGTCCGGACGGCGCATGGCGTTGAAGGTGCCGTCCGAATCGTTCGCCGACGACGCCGTGTACCTCGACGGATTCATCCGCGAGGAGTGGATCGGCAAACGCATCGATCACCCGGGGGTGATGAAGATCCTGCCGCGCCCGGAAAGCCGCTTCCTTTACTACGTGGCCGAGTACATCGAAGGCCGCAGCCTGCGCCAGTGGATGCTCGACAATCCGCAACCTGCCATCGACGAAGTCCGGCGCCTGGTGGCCGACATCGCCAAAGGCCTGCGCGCCTTCCAACGGCTGCAGATGGTGCATCGCGACCTCAAGCCGGAGAACGTCATGGTCGATCGCGACGGCAACGCCAGGATCGTCGACTTCGGCACGGCCTACGTCCAGGGGTTCGACGAACTCGACAACGCCGTTCGCGAGACCCACCCTGTCGGGTCGGTGGGCTATGTCGCGCCGGAGTGCCTGTTGGGCCGGCCGGTTACCCATGCCGCCGACATCTACGCCCTGGGCGTCGTGGCCTACGAGATGCTGGCCGGCGCCTTGCCCTTCAAGCGGCCCCTCGCCCGCGATGCGAAGGCCTACCTGAATCGGCCGTATGTGCCACTCGCCCAGGCTGGCCGTGGCGATCTGCCGAAGTGGGTGGACCTGGCACTCGCCAAGGCCACTTCGCAGAGCCCCGACCGTCGCTACGAGGCCCTGTCCGAACTCGTCACGGACCTGGATCGGCCTAACCCGGAACTGGTTCGCCGCGCCGAGGCGGCACCGCTCCTGGAGAAGAACCCGACGCTGTTCTGGAAACTCGTCAGCCTGGCGTTAGCCGCGTTGCTGGCGCTGAGCCTCGCGCCTGGCTAACGCTCACCCGTTGTACGATCGGCCGATGCGATCCGCCTCACGGCGCAGGCCATGCGTTGATTCCATGGGGGCAGGCATGCGCGTCGGCGTCACGGTTTAGGCTATAGTGCGCGCTCCAAAATTTGGGGCACCCTGAAATGACAGCACTCAAGGACAAGGTGGCGGTGGTCACCGGGGCCAGCCGCGGCATCGGCAAGGGCATAGCGCTCGCGCTCGGCGAGGCCGGGGCGACGGTTTACGTGACCGGGCGCACCACCGGCGATGGCGAGCGCACCATCGATACCACGGCACGCCAGATTACCGAGAAGGGCGGCGAGGGTCGGGCCATCCAGTGCGACCACTTCGACGACGACCAGATCGGGGCCGTGTTCGAGCAGGTCAAGTCCGAGGCGGGCAAGATCGACATCCTGGTCAACAACGTCTACAAGATTCCCGACCCGCCGGCCTGGGGCGGCGGATTCTGGGATCATCCGCTGCAGATCTGGGACGACCAGGTGGGCATCGGGCTCCGGGCCCACTACGTGGCGAGTTGGCATGCGGCTCCGCTGCTGTTCGAGGCGGGTCCCGGTGGCGCCATTCTCAACATTTCATCCGCCGGTGGGCAGGGTTATATCTTTTCCTCCTCCTATGGCACGGGCAAGGCCGGTCTCGACCGGCTAACGGCGGACATGGCCATCGAATTGAAACCCAAGGGCGTAGCGGCCATCGCGCTCTACCCCGGCTCGGTGAGTACGGAATTCATCGTGGATGTCGCCAAGGACCAGGGCATGGATCTGACCAATGCGCAGACGCCGCTCTTCGTCGGGCGCTCTGCGGTGGCGCTGCTTACCAGCGACGGCCTGATGGAGCGCTCGGGCACCATCCAGTGGGTGGACGACCTGGGCGAGGAATTCGACATCCTGGACGAGAACGGCAGGCGGCCGCCACATTCGCGCCGGGGGACTTGAGGCGGGACTCTGGTTCACGCGTGCCGGTATCAAGCCGGGGCGAACGAATCATGGAGGAACGCGGCAGCCGTGAACTCACGCTGCTGACGTAACAGCGCGGCACCACGTGACAAGGGAGGGACGGGTGCACAAGAAACTCAGGATCGGGGTGCTCGACCTCGCCGCCCGCGCGCCGACGAAAAAAATGTTCTCGCGCATCATGCGTGCCAATCTCGCGAGCATCATGCCGCAGGTGGTTGCCGTCTGGTGCGAGCAGGCCGGTCACGAGGTGCACTTCGACTGCTATACCGGTGTCGGCGACCTGGCCGATGAGTTGCCCGCCGATCTCGATGTCTTGTTCATCAGCGCATTCACGCGCTCGGCACAGTTGGCCTACGCCATCAGCAACATGTACCGGCAGCGGGGCACGATCACCGTGCTGGGCGGCCCCCACGCCCGCTGTTACCCGGACGATGCGCGCCTGTATTTCGACTATGTGCTCGGCATCACCGACAGGACCGTCATCGACGACCTGATCGGCGACTGTTCGGTACAGAGACCCCTCGGCGTGTGCCTCTCCGCCGCGCAACAGCCGCGTCATCTGCCGGGTGCTCAGGAGCGCTGGAAATTCATCTCGGCAACGCTCGCCAAGGCGCCCACCCGCCTGAAGTTCGTACCCATGATCGGCAGTCTCGGGTGTCCGTACACCTGCAGTTTCTGCATCGACTCGCTGGTCGACTATCAACCTCTGGAATATGCCCAGATTCGAGAGGATCTGAAGTTCATCGCCAGGAACATGCCCAATCCCCGGGTGCTCTGGCACGACCCCAACTTCGGCATCCGCTTCAACGATTACCTGTCGGTCATCGAAGAGGCCGCGCCGAACGGCAGCATTCCCTTTCTGGCGGAAAGCACCCTGTCGCTCCTGTCCGAGAAGAACGCCAGGCGGCTCGGGAAGGCGGGGTGCCTTGCGATCCTGCCCGGCATCGAGTCCTGGTACGACATGGGCAACAAGTCAGGCACCGGCCGGCGCCAGGGCGAGGAGAAGGTGCTGCGGGTGTCCGAGCAGGTCAACATGATCCTGCGCCACATCCCCTACATCCAGACGAACTTCGTACTCGGGCTGGACGATGACGAAGGCGCGGAGCCGTTCGAACTCACCAAGCAGTTCATCACCCTCTCACCCGGCGCCTTCCCCGCCTATTCGCTGCTCTCCGCATTCGGCGAGGCGGTGCCCCAGAACATCGGCCTGCAGCGTGACGGCCGCATTCTCGGCTTTCCCCACTATTTTCTCGACAACAACAAGGCGATGAACGTGCGGCCGAAGAACTACCAGTGGCCGGAGTTCTACGACCACCTGATCGACCTGATGGAGCACTCGTTCTCCAGGGGCGCCGTCTTCCGGCGATTTCGCGCGAACAGGCGGCCCATCGCGAAGCTGATGAACGTGGTTCGCGCCTATTCCTCCGAAGGATTCTTCCGCCTGAAGTACCACAGGAGACTGCGCGGCTTCATGGACACCGACCGCAAGGTGCGGGACTACCTCGAGCAGGAAACGGACATCATTCCGAACTTCTACGAAAACACCATCAACCGCAGCCTCGGCGCCTTCGCGTCGTTTCTGCCAAAGGGCGCAATCGGCCACGACCAGAACGCCTACCTGAAGAAAACCGATCGGGAAGCCCACAACGAAGCTCAAGCGCTACACCTGAACTGAATCGGGCCTCCTGCAACCGGCAACCGCCCGCCGCCGGGCGCGTCAGCCGGTCAACGAGGCGATGACCCGATCCACGACGTCTTCCGCCTTTGCGCGCATTTCCTCATCGGTCGCCCCTTGAATGGGGTGCCCGACAAACACCGCGTGCGCATCCTTCATGCCGAGCGCTTCGGCCTGGGTGGCGGCAGCGTCGGCGAACTCCGTCGATGCAATCGAAACCGCGGGCTTGCCCTGAATCTCGAACCATACCGTGTCATGCAAACTGCACGTGGTACAGGAGCCTCAGTCAGCCAGCGCCTCGATCACGAAGTCGTTGCTTGATGCGATATCGGCCCGCAATGCGTCCGGTGCCGGTTTTGCGAACGTCGGCTTGGCGTAGCGGTTGATGGATATGCCCGGCAGGCGTTCCTGCAGCAGGGCTTCCAGCCGGTCGAGCAGCACATTGCCGCGCGGCTTGGAGATGTCGAGCAGCGCCACGTTGCCGGAAATGGCATCCGGCCGCGGCGTCACCTGACGTTCCACCGGAACACGTTCGTCGGTGGGGTCCAGAATGGTTACCACTTTTTTCCTCCTGTTGTTTCGCGAACCGCAGCCTGGCCGTTGTCACGGTCGCCCGTGCCCGCCGCCTGCCCGCGGTTCACTGCAAAATTTTCCTGGAGACCGGGATGGAACCGGTCTCGCCCAATACCCAGCCGTGAAAGGCGCCCGAGAAACTACCGGCCTCGGAGCCCGCGACAACGATATGAATATCCGATTCGTCGCGAAACTTCGGCAGCTTGCGGTCCAGGGCTGCATCGTCCATCTGCTCGGCCATGGCCCGCTTGAAACCCATGGCTGACCTGTCGTCTTCCACCAGTTCCCGTGTCGGCCGCGCGCTGACTTCCTGAATGCGCGCGCGTATCTCCGCCTTCCCGTAGCCATCGCCGGCCAGGGTATCGACATGCTCGGGTGCGATGACCAGCAGTGTCTCGCCCCACATGTGCACCTTTGGGTGCACGATGCTTTCGAGACACATTGCGAAGCTTCCCGCCAGTTGCGCGGCGCTGCGCGAGTCCTGGTCGACCATCAGCACGGGCCCGCTGGTCATGGCGTATACGGTCAACACCGAATCGCCGGGCTCGAATCCGCGTTCGACGTGCAGCGGCGTCCAGGGGCTGCGCTCTTCCCATTCCGCAAAACACATGCTGAATTTCATGGGGTTGCCCAGCGTCGACCGCTCCGTACCGCCCGGCCTGGCGCCGCCGATGTTGCGAACGGCCAGCCGCAACGCCCGGCCGATGGTGGCGTTCGCACGGTTGCCCTGGCCGAGCGCGCCGAGCTTCATGTTCATGCCCAGCCGATGACGGATGGGGCCGTTGACCACCATGACGGGGCTGGCGCCCATGGTCGTCGCCATCACGCCGTGGATATTGAATTCGTCCGTGCAGACCGCCTCCAGCGCCGTCAGCACCACGGGCAGGTATTCGGGCTTGCAGCCGGCCATGACCGAGTTGATGGCCACTTTTTCCACCGTCGCCTCGCCCATGTTGGGCGGCACCGTGGCGATCACCTCCTGAGGATCGCGCGTCGTTCCGCCCAGCATGCGCATCACCCGCTCCGGCGTGGGCGGGATGAGGGGCATGCCGTCGCTGAACCCCTGGTCGAACATGAACTCGAACTCGTCGTCGTGCACCGCGATGTCGATGCGGCGGGCGCGCAGGGGGCTGTTTTCGGCCTCGGCCTGCAGG
>JAPOON010000526.1 GCA_026713405.1 Gammaproteobacteria bacterium | reverse complement strand
TCATGGTGATCGCAGGCCATGTAGACGCCGTGGAGCAGCGCTCTCGGAGTACGGGCACCCGTGGCTCGGTTCCAGGCGGTGACCTTCTGCAGACTTACGGAATCTTGACGAACTCGCTCTGCGGGATGCCACTGCGAAAGCGGGCGATGTACTCGCGGGGGTCGACATCAATGCCGGAGATGTTCTTTCGAAACGAATCCGATTGAACGAATCGCAGCTTCTCTTCCAGCGTCTGGAAGTTGGAACAGGACAACTCCACCCGGTTCGAATCCGGATCCATGAAGTAGAAGCTGGAATCCGGGCCGTGATTGGCAGATCGATAGGGCGCAAAGCCGGCATCGAGCAGCCGTTCCACCCGGTCGAACAGTTCGCCCAGGCTACGGTGGTAGAACTTGATGTGGTCGATGCCATTGTGATCGGCATCGCGCTGCCTGAGCTCCCAGAACCCGAACAAGCCCAGGATCTGCGTGGTCGGTTCTTCCGGTCGCACATCGAAGAACACCACGCCCTGCATGTCCGCGGCCCGGTTGGCGCCCCCTGAATGGGCACTGTCATCGGGTCGCGGATTGCGCCGGTCGATGAACGGCGCCACGCCCAGCACCGCCTGATACCAGCACTTCATGGTGTCGAGTTGCGCGGTGCGGATCACGATTTCCGCAAACGACGGTGTCGGTACGCTGCTGGTCAATTCCCCCAACGTCTCGAGAATCCCTGGGTCGTCGACAATTAGATCGTTCATTCTGTGTCCCTGCCACGCTCTCGTTATGCAATCCCGACGTTAACACGGGCCCGGTCAATCTGAGTTCTCGCAACGGTGCCGTTGCACCCTGTTGCTGCCGTGAACGAGATCCGGAGTTGTCAATTGGCACAAATTAGAATAATTTGTTTGTCGACTGTCAAATTGTCGACTTGAATGAACACCCAGTCAGCCACCAGCGTCAGTTCCGGCAGGTCGGCGCAGACCAGGCAGAAGCTCATCGATGCGGGGGTCGAGTTGTTTTCTGAGTTCGGTTACGACGCAACCAGCACCCGCCGGGTCGAAGCCCACGCAGGCGTGCAGCGCAACCTCATCACCTACCACTTCGGCAGCAAGCCGGAGTTCTGGAAGGCCTGCATGACGGTGCTCTTCGCTCGCGTGGACGGCCCGGCCAGAACGGCAATCAGCCAC
The DNA here is from genome assembly GCA_026713405.1 of Gammaproteobacteria bacterium. The sequence goes on along the minus strand of JAPOON010000526.1, from coordinate 1,038 downwards.
TCGCGGGACATCGAACCGAAAGAGCGCATGCGCTTTCTGATTCGCCGGTTCGTGCGCTGGAGCGCCGCGCACCCCGAGGTGGCCAGGGTGATGTTCGACGAGGGACGGCACGACGACTGGCGCCTGGAGTGGCTGGTGGACAATTACGCGCGGCGACTCTATGAAACCGTGACAAGGCAATTCGAAGAAGGACGGAAGCAGGGTGTGGTGCCGGATCTCTCCGCCACCCAGTTCTACTACGTTCTGGTGAGCAGCGCGGGGATATTCGGCATGGCGCCGGAATGCCGGCGGCTGTCCGGCGAGGACCCCTGCGAGAGCGCATTCGTGGACCTGCACGCCGACGCCGTCGCGCAGTTGTTGACTTCGTCGCCAGAGCAGCGGCATCGCTCGTGAAGGCGCAGGCGGTCCGCTCGAATTTTCTGCCGAACGCATCGGTACGCTACATGATCCCGTCGTCGCGGCAGGTTGACCGCACGCGGAACCTGGAGAAAGGAATGAATAGAACGTTGATACTCACGGTCGCTGCAGCAGCCCTGGCTATTGGATTTCAGGCGCCCTCAGCCATCGCCGAGGGGGCCGCCCCGATCGAGGAAATTGTCGTCACCGCGCGCAAGAAGGACGAGTCCATCATCGATGTGCCCATCTCCATCTCGCTGACCACCGGGGCGGACATCCAGAAACAGGGGTTCAGGGACATGCAGTCCATCGTCGCCGCGGTACCGGCGGTAAACGTCTCCCGGGCCGGCGGCGCGGAAACCATGAACATCCGGGGCACCGGCTCCGGGGAGAACGGCGGATTCGAGCAGTCGGTGGGATTCGTCATCGACGGCATGAGCGTCGGCCGCTCCCGGGCGGTGCGGGCGGGTCTCCTCGACGTGGAACGGGTGGAGATACTGAAGGGCCCGCAGACCACCTACTTCGGCGCCAACACCATAGCCGGTGTCGTCAGCATCGTGACCCGGAGCGCCAGCATTTCCGACGGGGTCGTAGGTTACGTGCGTTCCTCCTACGAGATCGAAGCCGAGGAATTCGTCGTCG
>JAPOON010000525.1 GCA_026713405.1 Gammaproteobacteria bacterium | reverse complement strand
CGTCTTCTTCATCTCTCCAGAACCTGCCAGTCCGGCAGGGGCCAATCCCGATGGACCCGGGACGAGTTGCATGAGCGCTGAGCTTCAGTTCATTGACACGAACATTCTCGTTTACCTTTACGACAACGATTCGCCGGAAAAACAGTCGCGATCACGGGAACTGCTGGAAGCTGACACCGATTACTACGTGCTGAGTCCACAGGTGCTGAGCGAGTTCTACGTGACGGTTACGCGCAAGCTCGCCCGGCCACTCGCCGCTGAACAGGCGCTCGAGGCCGTGAACGCGTTGTGCGCTTTCCGCATCCGCCAACTGCACGGCGGGCTGGTGCGGGCGGCCATCCGTCGGAGTGTGGCATCTCGGCTGTCCTATTGGGACGCGCTCGTCGTCGAAACGGCGCTCGAGGCCGGGGCCGCAACTCTGCTGACTGAAGACCTGCAGCATGGTCAGGCGTTCGATAAACTGCGGGTCGTGAACCCATACGCCACTTCTGGCCAGACCGAGTGAATCGCTTTTTCGTCCATCGCGGCCGCACAACAGAGAGGTAGCACGCCATGAAAGCCAGGGAATTTGACGACCGATTCGACGCGGGCGAAGACGTCACGAACGCCTTGGACCTGAAGAAAGCACGACGCCTCAAGCACGAGCCAAAACGGATCGATCAGCAGCGCCAACGCCAAAGATACGCAGGAACTCGACTGCGGTTTCCTGATTGATTCCCCCGCCCTCCTCGTTTAGGCTGCGCGCCGGTTCGGCAAATTGAACCTTCTCCTGCAATGAACATGCGGCAAATCACAAGGTACCGTTGGCGACCTTGAACTGAACGACGCTGGCCCTGATGGCAGGGCCGGCAGGCGCCGCGTTTTCCCGTTACTTCCATCAGCGTGGAATTGCGCGGTCACCGCACTCCGCAAGAGATGAACCCATGCACGCCGACGATGACTTTGCCCGGCTGGCCGCCGAAGGATACAACCGGGTTCCCGTTGTATTCGAAACCCTCGCCGACCTCGACACGCCCCTATCCGTCTATCTGAAAATCGCCACGGGGCCGTACTCCTACCTGCTGGAATCCGCCCAGGGCGGTGAGCAGTGGGGCCGCTACTCGATCATCGGGCTGCCCTGTCAAACCGTGCTGAAGGTTACGGGCCACCGGGTCACCGTCTCGTCCAACGGGCACCCTGAGGAAGACCTGGAGGTGGATGACCCGCTGGCGTTCATCGAAGCATTCCAGGCCCGCTACCGGGTGGCCCCACACCCGGAACTTCCCCGCTTCCACGGCGGCCTGGTGGGCTACTTCGGCTACGACTGCGTCCGCTATGTGGAGAAGCGGCTGCAGCACAGCACGCCGCCTGACCCGCTGGGCACGCCTGATGCCGTGCTGATGGTTTCCGAGGAGATCATCGTTTTCGACAACCTGAAGGGTCGAATGCAGTTGATCAGCCTGGTCGATCCCGCTGAGCCGGGCGTTCGCGGGAAAACCGAAGACCGGCTGCGGGAGCGGGCCCGCGTTCTGGCGGAATCCACCGCGCCGGTTGGCGCGACGGTTTCCCGGGGGCGGGAGTGCCCGGGCAAGCCCGTGGATGAGAGCCAGTTCGTCTCCGAGTTCGGCGAAGAGGCGTTCAAGGCTGCCGTCGATCAAATACGGCAGTACACCCAGGTCGGCGATGTCATGCAGGTGGTGCTGGCGCAGCGGATGTCCATTCCGTTCTCCACAGACCCCATCGACCTGTACCGGGCACTGCGCAGCCTGAACCCCTCCCCCTACATGTACTTCATGGACCTGCGCGACTTCCAGATCGTCAGCTCATCGCCGGAAATCCTGGCCCGGCTGGAGGACGGGGTGGCGTTCAACCGGCCGCTGGCCGGCACCCGCCGCCGCGGCCACACGCCGGAAGAAGACCTGGCCCTGGAGCGCGAACTGCTCGCCGACCCGAAGGAGATCGCAGCCCTCCTGATGTTGATCTTCCTGGGGCGCAACGACATCGGCAAGGTGTGCGAAATCGGCTCGGTGGAAGTCACCGAGCAGTTCGCCATCGAGCGTTATTCCCACGTGATGCACAT
>JAPOON010000524.1 GCA_026713405.1 Gammaproteobacteria bacterium | reverse complement strand
CGATGCTCCTGTGCCATGGGCTGCGGCGCGCGGAAGTCTGTGCGCTCCGGATTCGGGACGTCCACAAGCGCGACGGCGTGTGGCACCTGCGGGTGCGCGGCAAGCGGAGCAAGGTGCGCTATCTGCCGCTGGCGCCGTCGGCGGTCCCTGCCCTGCAAGCGTATCTGGACGGGCTGGTCGAGACCGGAAATCCGGATGACCCCCTGTTCCGGGCGCTTCGGGCGCGCCGGCCGTGGCGTCCATTATCCGGCACGACGGTGTACTCGCGGATCGTGCTGCGCTACGGGCGGGAAGTCGGAATCGACGAAGTGGTCGACGGGCTTTGCGTGCATGCATTGCGGGCGACGGCTGCCACCCACGCGCTCGAAGCCGGGGTGGACTTGCGCCGGGTGCAGAAGTGGCTGGGGCACGCGGACGTATCCACCACGCAGCTCTACGACCGCCGCGGCGAGGAAGTTCTGGAAAGTCCGTCGCTCCGGTTGCGGTACGGGGCAGGCGAGGCAACGCCGGCCGACGGTGTCAGCGCAGCAGCGGACCTGGGCCGGGGTCGCCAGGGCAAACGGCGGGTGCCGCCTACCAGGCAAGAGTAGGTGGCGCCACGAGAACGGGTCACCTTCCCTCTTCCGTCGAGCTGTAGACTAGGGTGCCAGCGGGCCGTCGGCGCCCGATTATCAACCGTTTGCGCGCTGCCCCTGATGCAGCGACGGCCAGCGTACATCGCAGTTTGACCGCGCGTCCTTGGGGACACCGCAGCCGTGAATCCCGCTCGGTGCCCACCGCTCGGCCGCGCGCATCCAGCATCGCCTGGAGATGATGGTGGCACAGCGGGTGCTGGTCTGGCGGCGGGCTACGCGGCTGCTCGACCACAACCGGCTGCGTGCGGACAGCGTGCTGGCGCTGGCAAGAAGGTGTGCGGACGTGGCCGGGGAGCGCCGCCGCCGGGCGAGCGACCCGCGCCAGGCTCAGCTGACAGCCCGTCCATCGTATCGCCCAACGCTCGGACTCCACCCGCCGCCGCCAGCGTCAGCACAACCGGCGTTGGTGAGCGAAGCGGGTAAGCCCCATCAATTCCCGCTCCAATTGGCGCACCGCAACCCATCACACACGGCCACCAAAGGCGCGCGCATCGCGATTTCCCTCGGGTCAGTTGAGTCGCTTGGGTCTCGAACGGCCTCCAGCCACTCACCGAGGGTAGGACCATCAAGAAACGCCAATGCGGGCTGAGGTTTGAAGGCTGAGTTGGTCGCAACCACGACCAGGGCAGCAGCAATGATGGTGAGTAAAATCTTCGTATACATGTCCATTTTGTTCTCCAATTCGTCGAGCGCTAGAGGTATGAGAAGCCCCAGCTGAGAACCTGGATCAACCATGCTCGGTGAGGTTCTGGTGGCTGGGTTCGGCTGTTTTGCGTCTTGTTTGTCGGGATTCGGGCGCATTCGGGGTGTTTGGGAGGCACACGACCAACAACAGCGGACAGGCAGATTCGACGAAGGACTACCTTCGAGGAAGGACCCAGACCCGTCATG
>JAPOON010000523.1 GCA_026713405.1 Gammaproteobacteria bacterium | reverse complement strand
GGGGTTGCCGACCCCCAACGCCCGCTCGCGGCCCTCGGCCGGGTAGCGAACCATGGCCGCTTCGTCGGGGCCGTAATCGACCGGCGTGACTTTGGCGAAGGGAAGCGCAGCGGCCATCATGCCGTCCGGCAGAAGTCGGCGATGGAAACCGCCGTGTCGCGGCTGATGTCCGGCGCCGCCATGGGAAATATCTCGGTGCCGTGGATGGTGCCCATCACCTGCCGGCAGCGGGCGCTGACCCCGGCCCGCAGCAGCTTGCGGTAGAAGTTGACGCCCTCGTCGCGCAGCGGGTCGCATTCGTTGACGCTGATGACGGTGGGCGGATAGCCCGCCAGGTCCGCCTCTCTGGCAAAGCCCGGCCAGGCGATCGGGTTCCTGTTGTTCAACTCCTCGATGCCGTAAGCCATCGCCCCGCGGTTGTTGTGCAGGTCGAGCAGTATGCCGTTGTTCTCGACGGAGGAGGGATTGTCCGGATGGGGCCAGGTGCCGGCGATGTAGGGGCACAGGGCATAGAGGCCGCGAATCAGGCCGATGTCGCCGTCGCGCAGCAGCTTGAGCCCCGTGGCGAGCGTGAGGTTGCCGCCGCCGCTCTCCCCCGCGACGATGATGTGGCCCGCGTCGATGCCGAGTTCGTCGGCGTGGGCAGCCACCCACTTCACGCCCGAGACGCAGTCGTTCAGCCCCGCCGGAAAGGGCGCCACTTCCGGCACCGAGGACGGCGTGAGGCAGTTCCGGAAATCAACCATGGCCACCGCCACCCCACAGGCGGCGATGATGCGGCCCCAGGCGCGGTAGTTACCGTAGGTGCAGGACATCGACTGCATGCCGCCGCCGTGGATGTAGTACACGCAGGGGCGGGCCTCGTCGCCGTCGGGGCGGATGAACAGGATGTTGGCCCGGTTGCCGTCCGGCTCGGAAGTGAACTGCAGGTCTTGAACCGTCAGCCCGGCGGAGGGGGCAATCTCCTCGTTGTCGGACAGCGCCAGAAATTGCTCCATCATCCCGGCCGCGGCCTTCGCTTCGTCGCTGTTGCTCTCCGCGAGCAGTTCCTCCCGACTGGCCACGTCCCCGCCGCCCAGGGCCGCGAGGTCCATGGCGCCGAACAGCGCCTTGATGCGCGGGTCGATCCTTGGGTCTTCGGTGATCTTGTTGGTCATGGCGTTTAGTCGTCATCCGCTCTGCAGGCAGCAATTTAAGGCGGTATTGGGGAGTGATTTCAAGTCCGGGGGGAAGCTGGTAGTGTCCGCGGTGCAGGCGCCGGCGTACACCCTTCAGGGACTCCTGGACGAATGCCCGCGTGCAAGGATGGCCCTGTCCAACGAAGATCGGCAGTGGTGCGACCCCGGCCGCTACCGGAGGCGCCGCCAATGAGGTTTATCACGGAACGGGAGATCCGGGAGTACCGCGACCACGGCGTCGTCCACCTGCCGGACTTCCTGGACGAGATTTGGCTGCGGCGCATGGAGGCGCCTTTTACCGAAGAGATGTTCGCCGAGTCCGCCGACCTGAATCACGTCGACATCGCCGAGGCGCCAGGATGACGGTGTGCGGATAGCCCGCAAGGTCCGCCTCGCTGGCGAAGCCCGGCCAGGCGAGCGGGACCCCGAGACGCCGCAAGTCGTACTGAGGCGAACGTCGTCCAACCAGTTAGGCTCGTGTCCGTTCACCACGGAGAGGGAAACTGCTTTTCCCTGGATAGGAAGACGCATTGCATCTCAATCCGTCGCTGGTTCTGTCGGGTTGAGGGCGCACTCGAGCGCGACGAATTCGTCCACCCAGGACCCTTCAATGCGCGTTGCGTCGGGAGGGCCGATGTGTCCGTCCATCGATACGGTTGTGCCGGCCGGCAATGGGACCGGCGGGGGCGTCTGACTCGGTGCGGGGGCCGGCTTGGACACCGGTTGCGTGACGGCGCCACTCGCGGGGGACATTGGGAGCAGGCGAGGTTGAATGGCCCTGGCTTCGATAGAGCCGTAGTTGACGATCAAGTCGTCCAAAACTCTGTTCGTATGAGAGTGGAGAGATTCCAGCTGATGTCTCATTTTGCGACGCTCGGCGACCGTACCGGACTCTTCGGCGCGACGTAACCTGGCCCGGACAGCGAGGTACTTCTGTTCTGCCACGCGACAGGTTTCTCGTCTCAATAGTGGCAGGTCCCGGACTTTTCCACCCACCTGACGGAACCTGTAGCTGACACCGGCATCGATGCGCGCTCGGCCGGCTCGGAAATCTTTTTCTGCGGCCTTCGCACCGCATTGCGCAAGGTCACGGATCGATTTTTCCAACTGCCTGTAATCGCTGATCCACTCGTATTGCCCGGGTGGACCGGTCAGCGTCGAAGCGGTAGTTACGGCGGCCACCCGCGGTTGGGGCGCCGTGGCGGACACCCGCCGACCGCCCATGCCACCTTCTTGTCGACGTGTCGCAGGGCCCAGTCCGTCCGTCCGGGCGCTGCCAACCGCCCTCTCCGTCCCACCGATCGGATTGTCCATGAATGCTCCTTTAGTCGATCTTCCGGACTGTCCCCACCAGTGCCCCACCGGTCTGCCGGATACGCCGCAGAGGGCCGGATCGCCGTGCATCGGCACATGGGAACCTCGAAAAACTGCCTTGCCTTCCAAGCCACCGACAGTTGCATCGCCCGACGGCATTAGGCTCCGCGATGCCGAGGAAGTTCCCCCTCCTTCCCGAGGCAGGATGCGGCTCCAGGCGCGGTAGTTGCCGTTGCGGGCATGGCCGTGGCCACGCGAAACGTGGGTGGCTTTGAAGACGCGGGGATCGGTCTGGTCGATCCGCGGGCTGCGGCGGCAATCACATTGGGATCGAGCCATCCCTGGTCGACCCGCGCCCCATAGGCGTCACCAAGAGCGCGTTCGATGCTACCCTTCAACGACCGAAGATACTCGATGAACAGCGTGTTGCTGCCCTCCTCGTCCGTTGCCAAGTACCCCTCGAGAAACACGTCGATTGTCCCAAGCGAAAGCCGGGGCAGCCAGCGATGTCGACTGCGCGCCCGAGGTCGACGGACCGGCCGGCGTTGGCGCCTTGTGGTCATGTGCGTGCCAAAACGACATCTGGTCGAGATATGCGCGCCGGACCGGCAAACATGGCAATTCGCACCCCACACGCCATTGCCGTGCGCGATTCACTCCCACTCGATGGTGGCGGGCGGTTTGCTGGAAACGTCGTAGACCACCCGCGACACCGCGGCGATCTCGTTGACGATGCGGTTCGACACCCGCTCGATGAGCGCATAGGGCAGGTGCGCCCAGCGGGCCGTCATGAAGTCGACCGTCTCCACCGCTCGCAGGGCGATCACCGGCTCGTAGCGGCGCGCATCGCCCACCACGCCCACCGATTTCACCGGCAGGAAGACCGCAAACGCCTGGCTGACACGGTCGTAGTAGCCGGCGTTTCTGAGTTCCTCGATGAATATGGCATCGGCTTCGCGCAGGATGTCGCAATAGTTGGGCTTGATCTCACCGAGCACCCGCACGCCCAAACCCGGCCCCGGAAACGGATGCCGGTACACCAGTTCGCGCGGCAGCCCGAGGTGCAGGCCGATCTTGCGCACCTCGTCCTTGAAGAGTTCCCGCAGCGGCTCGATCAGCTTGAAGGACATGCGTTCCGGCAGGCCGCCCACGTTGTGGTGCGACTTGATGACGTGCGCCTTGCCGTAGCCGCTGGCGGCCGACTCGATGACATCCGGGTAAATCGTCCCTTGGGCGAGCCAGGACACGCCCTCGATCCTCTTGGCTTCCCGCTCGAAGACATCGATGAAGGTATTGCCGATGACTTTGCGCTTGGCTTCCGGTTCGGAGATACCCGCCAGGTTCCCGTAGAACTCGGCCCGGGCATCCACCGTAACGAGGTTGAGATTCAGGGCATTGGACGGCGCGAAGGCGGCCTCGACTTCCTCGCGCTCGTTCTTGCGGAGCAGGCCGTTGTCGACGAATACGCAGGTAAGCTGCTCGCCGACCGCCCGTGACAGCAACGCCGCCACCACGCTCGAATCAACGCCGCCCGAGAGGCCGAGCACCACCTTGCCGTCGCCGACCTGCCGGCGGGCGTTGTCAATTGCGTCCGCCACGATGTTGCCCGGCGTCCACAGGCCGTCGCAGCCGCAGACATCCCGGGCGAAACGCCGGTAAATCTCGTCGCCCTGACGGGTATGGGTCACCTCGGGATGGAACTGCAGGCCGAACCAGGGCCTGGTCTCGTGCTCCATTGCGGCGATGGGGGCGCTGTCCGTGGAGGCCGTGATGCAGAAACCGGGCGGCGCGGCGGTAACCTTGTCGCCGTGGCTCATCCACACCGGCAGGCGGTTGCCGGGGTCGAAATCCAGCGCGCTCAACAGGCGGGAGCCGTTTGCAACCTCGATGGCGGCATGGCCGAACTCGCGGCGGTCCGACGTACCCACGGTGCCGCCCAGTTGGTCCGCCATGGCCTGCATGCCGTAACAGATGCCGAGCACCGGGCGGCCGAGTTCCAGCAGGTTCGCCGGTATCCGGGGAGAGGCGCCTTCCGTGACGGACTCCGGGCCGCCCGAAAGCACGATGCCCCGGGCCTCGCGGGCGCGTTCCGCGAGTCGTTCCGGCGGATGGTCGAAAGGCAGGATCTCGCAATACACACCGACTTCCCGCACCCGGCGGGCGATCAGCTGGGTGTACTGGGAGCCGAAGTCGACGATCAGTAACTGCTGACCGTGAATGTCGCTCTCAAGGTGTGTTTTCAATCAGGACAACCCACTGGTTCCACCGGCCACCCGATCAGCTCAACGGATAGTTGGGCGCTTCCTTGGTGATGCTCACGTCATGCGGGTGACTTTCGGTCATGCTGGCAGCAGTGACCCGCACAAGCTCCGGTTTCGTGCGCATCGTCTCCAGGTCCGGCGAACCCGTGTAGCCCATGGAGGCCCGCAGGCCGCCGATAAGCTGGTGAACGATGGGACCCATGGGCCCCCGGTAGGGTACGCGCCCCTCGATGCCTTCCGGCACCAGCTTGTGGCCATCGCCTTCGAACTGCTGGAAATAGCGGTCGCTGGAACCGTGCCTATCGTTCATGGCGCCCACCGAGCCCATGCCCCGGTATGACTTGTAGGTGCGGCCCTGGTACAGCTCAACCTCCCCTGGGGCCTCGTCCGTTCCGGCGAGCAGGCTGCCGATCATGACGACGCTGGCGCCGGCCGCGATGGCCTTGGCAATGTCTCCCGAATAGCGGATACCGCCGTCCGCGATGACCGGAATGTCCACGTCGTCGGCGACAGCTACCGCCTCGGCCACGGCCGTAACCTGGGGTACGCCGATGCCGGTGACCACGCGCGTCGTGCAGATCGACCCGGGGCCGATGCCCACCTTTATGGCGTCGGCACCGGCCGCGAGCATCGCCTGGGCGCCGTCCCGGGTGGCGACGTTGCCGCCGATGACCTGCATGTCCGGATAGCTCTGCTTGATGAGGCTCACGCGATCGAGCACCGATTTCGCATGGCCGTGGGCCGTATCGACGACAATGACATCGGCGCCTGCCTCGATCAGCGCCGCCACCCGCTCGTCGGTATCCAGGCTTGTTCCGACGCTCGCCCCTACCCGCAACTGGCCCTGCCCGTCCTTGCAGGCATCCGGGAATGCCTGGGCCTTGTGAATGTCCTTTACCGTGACCATGCCCTTCAGTTCGAACCCGCCGTTGACGAGCAGCACTTTCTCGATGCGGTGCTCGTGCAGGAGCTTGGTGACGGTATCGAAGCTGGCGTCCTCGGTTGCAGTCACGAGTCGCTCTTTCGGAGTCATCACATCCCAGACCTTCGCATCGAGGCGCTTCTCGAAGCGCACATCGCGGGCGGTGACGATGCCGGCCAGCTTGCCGCCTTCCACCACCGGCACGCCGGAGATCCGGTTCTCCTGGGTCAGGGCGAGCAGTTCGGCAACGGTGCGCCCCGGCTCGATGGTGATGGGGTCGCGGATGATGCCGGTTTCGTACTTCTTCACCGCCCGCACTTCCCGGGCCTGGGCCTCGATGGGCATGTTCTTGTGGACGACGCCGATGCCGCCTTCCTGGGCAATCGCGATAGCTAGCCGCGCCTCGGTGACGGTATCCATCGCCGATGACATCAACGGAATGTTGAGATTGATGGTTCGCGTCAGGCGCGTCTTCAGATCGACTTCGGAGGGGAGCACCTGGGAATGGGCGGGCAGCAGCAGTACATCGTCAAAAGTGAGCGCGTCGTGGGCGATACGCAGCATTTTGGAACCCCGCAAAATCAGAATTCTAGCGATGCGCCCCGGTCATGTAAAATCGGGAGGACATGCAGACCGAATCACTCCCCTTCCAGGACGTCAGCGTACTATCGGTCAGCGCGCTCAACCGGCAGGCGAGGCTGGCGCTCGAAGGCCGCCTCGGCGAGGTGTGGGTGCGCGGCGAGATCAGCAATTACCGACGGCCCGGCTCCGGGCACTGGTACTTCACCCTCAAGGACGACAGCGCCCAGGTGCGCTGCGCCATGTTCGTCAACCGCAACCGGTTCAGCAAGCTGCAGCCCGCCGACGGCGCCGAAGTGATCCTGCGCGGCAAGGTGAGCCTGTACGAGGGCCGCGGCGACTACCAGATCATCGTCGAGCACATGGAACCGGCCGGCGAAGGGGCGCTACGGGCTGCCTTCGAGGCGCTGAAGGAGCGGCTGGCCGCCGAGGGACTGTTCAGTACCGAAAGGAAACAGGCTCTGCCGCGTTTTCCCGCCCACCTGGCGGTCCTGTCGTCGCGCAGCGGCGCGGCACTGCGCGATGTGCTCAGCATCGTGGCGCGGCGGTTTCCCTGCCTGAAAGTGACGCTGATCCCGGTGGCGGTACAGGGGCCGGACGCGGAACGGCAACTGCTCGGCGCGCTGCAACGCATTCCGGCCTTGCAGCCTGATATCGTGCTGCTCACCCGTGGCGGGGGCTCCCTGGAAGACCTGTTCGTCTTCAATTCGGAACCGCTGGCGCGGGCGATTGCCGCCTGCCCGGTGCCGACGGTCGCCGCCATCGGTCACGAGACGGATTTCACCATCGCCGAACTGGTGGCGGACCTGCGGGGCCCGACACCCTCCGCCGCCGCGGACCTGCCCCCCCCCGACGGCCAGGCATTGGCCCAGCAATTCGCAGGCCTGGAAGCGCGCCTCGGCCGGGCCAGCACGACGCGCATCGACCTGGCGCGAAGCGGGCTCGACGCCTTGCGCGCAAAGCTCATCGACCCGCGCCACAAGGTGCGTCAGCTCATGCAGAGGGCCGATGACCTCGACGAACGCTTGCTCCGCGCCGCCGCCGGACGTCTGGAGCGTATCCGCACGCGGGTCGATGCGTTGGGCCGCTCCGTCAGGCTGCTGAGCCCCGCCGCGCGCATCGCGAACCATCGGCAAACGCTGGAGCGCCTGACCGCCACGGCCCGCAACGCCGTGACGGGCCAGGTGCGCAACGGGCAACGCAGCCTGGCAGCCCTGGCGCGCACGCTTGGCGCGGTAAGCCCGCTCGACACCCTCAGCCGTGGATTCGTCATCGTCACCGACCCGGACGGCCGTGCAATCACGGAATCTGCCGGCCTTGCCGTGGGTGAGGAATTCCTGGCCAATTTTCATGACGGAGCCGTCCGGGCCGATGTGCGGAACAAGCAACCCCTGCCCGCCCGGCTGCAACCGCTCGGACCCACCGACGATACGGAGTCCGCAACGTGAGCGGCAGACTACAACCACTCGAACCCATCGACGATACGGAGTCCGCAACGTGAGCGGCAGACTGAACTCAACAGCGTCCATCCGTTCGGCGTACCTCGTCGCAATGCTTCTGGTCCTGTCGACCGCGTTCCCGGTGTCCACGCCAGCCGCGGCAGAAGCCGCCGTCTCCCCCCAGGGCATCGCCTCCGCCGCAAGTTCCCAGGCAACAGCGGTACCCGGCGGCATCTACCGCCTACCGCTGCCCGACGGCGTCGATCGCGCCTACTTTCAGGGCAAACCCGTGATGGTTCATCGCGGCAAGGCTATCGTCGGCGTGGCGATCGACACCGTTCCGGGAGACTACGAGGTCGAGTTCTCCGATAGCGGCACGACAACGCGCCAGACGTTCCGGGTTGTAGCCAAGGCATACCCGGAGCAGAGAATCACCATTGAGAACCAGCGCATGGTGGATCCCCTACAGGAAGACCTGGAGCGCATTCGCGACGAGCGGCGCCGTCAACTCGAAAAGTACGATCTCTTTACAGACCGGGCACTGGACCTCGTTCCCTTTGCCAAGCCCGTGGAAGGCGCCACTTCCAGTCCCTTCGGCCGCCGCCGGATCCTCAACGGCCAGCCCCGCAGCCCCCACAGCGGCCTGGACATCGTCGCGGTCACCGGCACCCCGATCATGGCCCCCGCGCCCGGCCGCGTGGTTCTGACCGGCGACCTGTTCTTCAACGGCAAGACCGTGTTTCTCGACCACGGCCAGGGGCTGGTAACGATGTACTGCCACATGAACGGTATCGACGTGAGCGAAGGCGACGAGGTGATGCGCGGCGAGGTGATCGGACAGGTAGGCGCTACGGGCCGGGTCACGGGCGCCCACCTGCACTGGTCGGTGAGCCTCAACGGCAATCGGGTAGACCCCACGATGGTGATGGAAGCGTTCAACGGTTCCAGCCCCGGAGGTTCCGGCTGACCCGCAGTCTGCGCTGGCTCCCATGGTAAAAAATTTAACTATCTGATTTTAATGGAAATTATATTTGACATCATGTCGGCATTCCGAGCGCCGAGCGGGCGTAAGGTACGGTCCTCCTGCACGCCAAGCGGGAACCCTCTGTTCGACAGTACGGGTTGATCGACAAACCGGCCCCGCAACGAGTTGCGGGGCGTCGCCACCTG
>JAPOON010000522.1 GCA_026713405.1 Gammaproteobacteria bacterium | reverse complement strand
GCGCAGGCGTGCTTGCAGCACGTTGAGCACGCGGCGGGAGTACGCCCAGTGATTTCGCTGCTATTGACTGCCGCAGTAGTTCATTCATGAATTGGTCGGGCTAGCGTTCAGTGCGCGGTATCCGGTATTTCACGCCAGGACAGCCGCCCCGTTCGGGGCTCTCCACCACCCCCTACGGCCAGCGTCGGCGCATCGGTTTCTTCGCCGAAGACAAGTATCGCCGACCCGTCGCTGCTTGAGACCAGGCCCGGTTCGGCGGGCGGGCCCGGGAAGATGCCGTTGTCCATGACGATACCTGAGGCGGGCGTTTCCCCTGCAAACGGGACAAGGTCTTCCGCATTGATGCTCCGGTCGCCGTTCAGATCGATGACCCCTACCTCCAGGCGGTTGCCGGTGACCATGTCGATGGCCAGTAAAGACCCCGGCGGCGCGCCGGTACATTGCAGCGTATCCCCGGGAATGGCGGTCACCATGAACAGCACCTTTCCGCGTGGGACGGGACGACCCACTACCTGCTCACCCGGGTACTGCGGACCGGGCGGCGCCCCTCCACAGCGGTCCGGGTTCGGGTTGCCCTGCAACGTTCGGCTCGCACGAGGCATGTCCAGATCGATGTACCAACCGTATACGCCCAGGCGTCCGGGAGCGGACCTCGCGTAGTGAACGGGGTCTCCGGTGAGTATGCGGCGGGTCTTGAACGACCCGGCGGACTCGTCGACCACATTGATCAGCACTCGTCTGACCAGGTGCTCGTCCCTGGCGTCAGGGTGTGCCGTCACCGGATCCGGCTCGCCCGGGTCCCAGATACCGTAGATGGACTGGATGCCGGTACTGATGTGTTCCTCTCCCGTCAGGTCGCCGCCCGTCGCGAACACCACCAGAAATTCACCGTCCCCGGGGTGCATGATCACGAACGGGCGCTGAGTGATCGGCTGGAGCGTTCGCGGGGGACCGCCATACTCCGCCTTGAAGAGCCGAACCGCGCGCCACGACGGTGGATCGCTGCCGGAGATATCGAAGCGGTACAGGTTCCCCTGCATGTCGCCCGCATAGACCAGGTCGGTTGAGCCGTCGAGGTCGCGGTCGACCAGCGCCGGTTCGCCGAGGCTGTTGGGCAAAGGCGGTTCCGTACCGTCCACCGGTGTCCGGACACCTGTTGGAATCTCGACGAAATCCCCGTTGGACCAGCCGTCGATGCCCCTGTCGATAAACAGCACCAAGAGCCGCACCTCGCCCGGTACGATGCCAGGCCCATTTCCGAATATTGCAGCCCACTCCCTGTCGCCCCGGGCGTCTTCCGCGTTGCTCAACGCCATGCGCACCCGATCATGGGCCCCGCCGAGGTCGGTGTCCGTAAATGTCCACAACGGGGTACGCGTTTCCTCGCCGTCGCCCCCGTCCCGGATGCTGTGTGCAGCGTAGCCGCGTCCGTCGGGGAGACTGGAGATGGTCACTCGTTGCCTCGACTTGCCGACGGCATCACGGTGCTCGCGAACGTTCACGTACTCCTCGACGGACGCAGCAAGCTCCCCGGTCGAACCGGAGAAGGCAACGAGAATCGTCCAGACGCAGGCCGCAATTCTGGTGCCCTTCCTCAAAGCAGCATTCCGTATGTACCCTGGACCATGGCACTGACGGCGTCCGACCGACCGACACCCCTTCCCGTGATGCGAAAAATCTCCAGGCGCTGCTGCGCCTCTTCCGTGGATTCCTCCACGAGATGCGGGCTGGGCGCCAGCTCCAGGCTCGCCAGCCGTTCGACGATAAAACGAGGCTGTGCCGCGACGGCCTCGATGGGGTTCGCTACGGCTCTGCTCCGACCCCCCGCAGGTTCCCAGACGCCTGCAAGGGCCCAGCGCTCCCGTTCATCCGGCGGCGCCGGCGTCCACAGCCCGTCATTGCCCGAGTCCGTGAAGTGCTCCGTGCTGTCGATGCTCCCGGCAAGGAAGGCTTCGCCTTCCCGAAGGGCTGCCTCAGCTGCCTGAAAGGCGACAAGCGCATCACTTGCGTTGCGCGCCATCCGTTCTTCCAGGATGGTCGTTCGCACCGCGGAAGCTCCGGCAATCCCGAGAACCAGTAGCAGCGCCAGACAGACGACCAGGGCAACACCCCGTTGCCCGGCCGACTCGGGGCGCCGTTCGCTCATCCGGCGTTGCGCAGACTGAAGGTCTGACCGAACGCGCGCAGACCGGAAGCGTCGCCGGCAGCGACCCGCACCTGGACAGCCAATACGGCACCGCCGGCGGGAATGTCGTCGAAGCCCTGGTACCGGCCGACCGACGCCACGCCGTCAGCGGGCCGGGCATCCACTCCGAAGCTGACCTGCAGGTCATGAACGCCTTCTACAAGTTCGGCGGAAGCAGCCATGCCGGCCCGCCGCCACAGCGAATTCGTCAGTTCGCCTCGGCGATCGGCGCCGCGTCCCGGGGCGATGAAGTAGGTTTCAGTCATCACGCGGCGGACCCTTGCCCCGCCTGCCGCGCCAACCGGCCCATAGACCTTGCCGCCATCCGATAAGGTGCTGACCGGGGAGTTTTCGTGGCTTCCGGCGCCTGGTTCGCGAAGAAGCACCGCACTGCCGCCGCCGTGAATCACCCCAGTGAGCCGAAACAGCGATGACTGTTCGCAATCGCCGATGAGCAGGAAGTCGCCGGCTTGCAGGTCAAACGAATCCCCTTCTTCGACAACGGGATGCCCATCCACCGGCGCCAGAACGCGGAAAGAGGGGCCTTCCAGGCGGCGAAACGTAACGATGTCCGTGCCGGGAACGATGCGGCCGGGATCGATTCCCGCAGCGCCGGCATAGGCAGCAGCGGAACCGCCGCCGGCGTCATCGAACGCCTCCACCGCCCTGGTGACATTCAGCTCGAAGAGTGCGCCCAGGTCGCCGTTGAGGG
>JAPOON010000521.1 GCA_026713405.1 Gammaproteobacteria bacterium | reverse complement strand
CGCAGCTTCCCCGAGCAAGGGCCAATAGGTGTGTTCCTGCCCGGCCGTATCCAGCGCGAAGAATTCCACCTGGTCGATGTCCGTCAAAAGGCGCTGCAGCGTGGGTTCGGAATCCTGGGCGCGGTCGAGCACGCCCCACCAGGCCCGGTAGAGGTCGCCGTCCTCGACGACGTAGGCAACGCGTTGCACTTCGGCGCGCTGCTGGCGCAACGGGTTGCGCCAGCCGAGCCTGGAGAACTCCATCAGGCCGTCGCTGCCGATCAGTACCGCTGCCCTGCTGTCGCCTAGCAGGTCGCGGATGGGGCGGTCGGTCATCTGCATGATGTCGCGCTGGAGAACGAGCATGGCCCGCTGCACCTCGGTCAGCCGGCCGGAGCGCTCGCTGACGATCTCGTGATTGCCGAGCGTCCGGCCCATCAGTTGTGCGCAGAGCAGCCCGATGACGGAGAACACGGTCAACGCCACCAGCATTTCCATGAGGGTGAATCCACGGATTACGGCGCGTTCACGCATCAGTATCGGCCCACGAATCCGACCAGGGTGTCCAGCGGGCCGATGTCGTCGCCGTCGGCCACTTCGAAGACTTCGATCTCGACCCGTCGCAGCCAGGGGTGGGTTGTTTCCCTGATCTCGCGTTGGATGCGCCAGGTGCGCCCGGACATGCGCACCCTCTCCGTCTCCCGGCCTGTCGGCAGGGCTTCGGTGTCACCGATGCGGGCGAGGCGGACGCGGGCGAGGTGGTTTTCGGCGACCCAATGGGCGACGAGGCGCTGTTCGAGCGTGTAGGTCTGGCTTACCACGTTGCCGATGGCCGAGGACACGGCGAGCCCCACAACGGCGATGACGGTCAGGGCGACCAGCATCTCGAGCAGCGTGAACCCCCTGCCCCTCATGACTCAGCGGCGCCTTCCGTCGCGATCGATGCGGGCCTCCGCCAGCCCGTCGCTGGAGACTACCCAGGGCGGCGCATCCCAGGCGGGGTCCAGATACCACTTGAACGGCGTCACCTCGCCGCTGGAGAACAGGATGATGTTCGGCAAATCCTCGTCGTCGACGCCGAACTGCTCGCGGTCGAAGCCTTCGATCTGCACGCGAAAGGCGATGCGCGGGGTAAGATCGTCGGCGACGAACGGCCGGTACGACTGGTCCACCCACTGCCCCTGTGCCGTGTCCAGCTCGGCAAAGCGGTAGCTGCCGGACTCGACGAATACCCCCCACTCCCGGTTTCTCTGCAGGGAATACTGACGTGCCAGTTCGATGCGCGCGCCGATGCGCTCCGCCATGCCCCGCAGTTCCTGTTCTTCGTCGGCTCCCGTGAAGCCGAGCACGACGGTTCCGGTCAGCACCAGGAAAATGACCATGACCACCAGCAGCTCAAGCAGCGTGAAGCCGCTTGCGTTGCGGCGTTCGTTCTGCGGGCTTGCATGGAACAACGTTCTTCCGACATGGGGTTTTCCCGACGCCGAGCCGGCATGCGGTACGGTCCTCCTGCACGCCAAGCGACCAGACTGTCGGTGGATTCCGGGCGCGCTGAAGTGCTTTAAAGGTGCTGGAGGCCCGCACCGCACGCCGGCTCTCATGGCTGGATTCAAGGCTGTTCCTTGGGCGTCAGCGCCCCGGCACGCCGGGGTGGATACTCCTAGCTTCCTTCCAGGTGGACATCCGCATTCGATCCCTCCCCGCCTTCGACGCCGTCGGCGCCCAGGGAGAAGAGCGTGAAGTCGGTGCTGCGCCGCTCGTAGATGTACGGCGAGCCCCAGGGGTCCGACGGCAACGTCTTGATGTATCCGTCGGGATTCCAGTTCCTGGGTTCCGGAAAGCCCGCGGGCCGCTCGACCAGCGCATCGAGCCCCTGCTCCGTCGACGGATAGTGGAAATTGTCCAGGCGGTAGATGTCCAGCGCGTTGGCGAGTTGGCGCAGGTCGGTCTGGGCGGCGGTGATGCGCGCCTGGTCAGGGCGCGACAGCAGGTTTGGAACGATGACCGCACCCAGAATGCCGATGATGACCACCACCACCAGGATCTCGATCAACGTGAAGCCCCCTGCCCTTTCCCGAGACACTTTTTTTCCGATATTGGCATTCCTCATCGCGACTTTCCTTTCCATTGACGGCAAGCAGGTACTACAGGAGTTGATTCATGTTGAGAATGGGCAGCAGTACGGCCATGACGATAAACATCACCAGGCCGCCCATCAATAGCAACATCAGCGGCTGCAGCAGCGCCACCAGGGTGGTGACGATGCGCTCTACTTCAGCCTGTTGATAAAGGGCCACGCGGTCCAGCATGGTATCGAGTTCGCCGGACGACTCGCCGCTCGCCACCATGTGCAGCAGCATGGGGGGGAAATAGCCCACGCCTTCAAGCCCCATGCGCAGGCTGGCGCCCTCGCTGACCCGTCGGGTGGCATCCGCAAGCAGCCGCCGCAGCCAGGCGTTGGAGACGACTTCGCTGGCGATGCGCATGGCATCCACCAGCGGAACGCCGCTACCGTTCAGGATGCTGAGGGTATTGGCGTAACGCGCGGCATTGCTGCTGCGGGTTATTCGTCTGACCAGGGGCAGATGCAGTTTCTGGCGGTCCCAGGCGAGCCGCGCGGCTTCCTGGCGCAGCAGCCAGCGGACGCCGAGCACGGCAGCGGCTGCCCCGGCCAGGAGGATCCACCACCAGGCCTGGGCGAATTCCGAGGCGCCGATCAGGAAGCGCGTGATCCCTGGCAATTCCCGGCCCATGTTCTCAAGAACC
Source organism: Gammaproteobacteria bacterium (assembly GCA_026713405.1). The sequence continues at coordinate 3,648 of JAPOON010000521.1, read as the reverse complement.
CGCACCATGTCGGGCACGACGTAGACCATCAGGGCACCCACGATGAGCACCGCCAGCGCGAACAGGATGATCGGGTACATCAGGGCCATCTCGACATCGCGGCGCGATTCGAACTGGCGCTCGATGTAGCCGGCCAGATTGTCGAGTACCCGGTCGAGGTAGCCGGATTGTTCTCCGGCGGCCACGGACGAACAGTAGAGCGCGTTGAAGCTGGAAGGGAACTCACCGAGGCTCGATGCCAGTGAGCGTCCCTCCAGGACGCGGCTGCGCACGCCCATGATCAGGGCGATAACGTGCTGCTTCTCGGACTGGCGGGCCACGGCGTTCAACGCCTCTTCGATGGGCAGGCCGGCCCCGATCAGCGTTGCCAGCTGCCGGGTGACGAGAACCCGGTCGAGACCGCTCAGGCCCCGCTTGAACGAGAAGAGCGACTGCCGGCCCGACAAGGGGCCGGATTGGGCGGCCATGTCGACGCCGAGGGGGAACAGCCCCTGGTCGCGGAGCAGTTGGCGGATCTGGCGTACGTTGTCGGCTTCCAGTACGCCCTTCAACCGCTTGCCGCGGGCGTCGAGGGCCGTGTATTCGAAAGCGGCCATCAGCCTGACGGCAGGATGGGACCACCCCGGCGCGGCCACCGGTTCTGCGCCTTATTCCTCAAGCGTGACCCTCAGCACTTCCTGAACCGAGGTGACGCCGGCGAGGATCTTGCTTTTGCCGTCTTCGCGAATGTTCGGGCAGGTCAGGCGGGCGTGCCGCACCAGTTGCTGTTCCGATGTCCTGTCGTGGATCAGTTGGCGCATCGCCTCGTCAATGACGACCAGTTCGTAGATGCCGGTTCTGCCGCGGTAGCCGGACTGGCCGCAGAGGTCGCATCCCGGGGCTTCGAAGACGATGGCGGAATCTTCGCCGAGGAACTCGAGTTCGCTGTGGGTGGCGGGTCGCTGGCGGCGGCAATCGGGGCAGAGTACGCGCACCAGCCGTTGTGCCAGGCAACCTACCAGGCTCGAAGACAGCAGGAAGGGCTCGACGCCCATGTCCATGAGCCTCGTCACCGCCCCGACCGCGGTGTTGGTGTGCAGGGTGGACATGACCAGGTGGCCGGTCAGGCTGGCCTGCACCGCGATCTCGGCGGTTTCCAGGTCTCGGATTTCGCCGACCATCACCACGTCCGGGTCCTGGCGGAGGATGGCCCGCAAGCCCCGCGCGAAGGTCATGTCGGCCTTGGTGTTGACCTGGGTCTGGCCGATGCCCGCCAGGTTGTACTCGATGGGATCTTCCACCGTCAGGATATTGATGGTGCGTGTCGAGAGTTCGGACAGCGAGGCATACAGGGTCGTCGTCTTGCCGGAACCGGTGGGGCCGGTCACCAGGAAGATGCCATGCGGCCGGTGCACGACATCGCGGATGCGCGTCAGGTCTGTTCCGGACATGCCCAGATTGGGCAGGGTGAGCCGCCCGGCCTGCTTGTCGAGCAGCCGCAGCACCACGCGTTCGCCATTGCTCGCCGGCATGGTAGATACCCTGACGTCCACCTCGCGCCCGCCGATTCTGAGGCCGATGCGGCCGTCCTGGGGAATGCGCTTTTCGGCGATGTCCAGCCTGCCCATGACCTTGATGCGGGAGACCAGCAGCGGCGCCAGCTCCCGCTTGGGCTGGACGACTTCCCGCATCACGCCATCGACGCGAAAACGCACGACCAGTTTCTTCTCGAAGGTTTCGATGTGGATGTCGGAGGCGTTCTCCCGGATCGCTTCCGTCAACAGCGCGTTGATCAGGCGGATGATGGGCGCATCGTCGCTCTGTTCGAGAAGGTCTTCGGTCTCCGGAACGGAGTCCGCCAGCGTGGCCAGGTCCATCTCGTCGCCCAGGTCCTCGACCATCTGGCGTGCGCCGGATGCATCGCGAGCGTAGGCCGACGTCAGCACCTGCTCGAACTCTTCCTCACCGACAATGCGCAGCAACAGTTTCTGCCGCGTGTGCCGCTTCACTTCCGCCAGGGTGGTAAGCCGGGGCTGTCCCTTGCTGACCAGTTCCACCCGGTCCGGGCCCAGGTCGGCATCGGTGATCACGGCGCCGAAACGCCTGGCGAAGGCGAACGGCAGGCTGGCCGCCTCGACCGGCGCCGCGCCTGCGTTTTCCTCGAACTGGTCCTGGGCGAGATCGCTCATCGAAGAATCGTCTGAACCCGCATATTGGAACGCCGGAATCGGCCAAAAGTTCCGTCCCGGCAATCATACGCTAATCGCCTGAATCCTGGATTGCCGCCGGGCCGGTTCCCCGGTGGGACAGCGTGCCGGGGTTGGCGTATCCTTCCCGTCGCCGTTGCGTCCCGGAGGTCCACTTGCAGTTCGTCGGTGCACACATCCTGTCCGTGGATCAGTTCGATCGTGGCGACATCGAACGGATATTCGCGGTAGCCGACGATCTGCGGCCATACGCCACGCGTTCGCGCGTCACCCGGGTGCTGCAGGGCGCCATCCTGTCGAACATGTTCTTCGAGCCGTCGACGCGGACGCGCATCTCCTTCGGCTCCGCGTTCAACCTGCTCGGCGGGGAAGTTCGGGAAACAACGGAGGTCAAGGCGTCATCGCTCGCCAAGGGCGAGTCGTTGCACGATACGGCCCGGGTGCTCTCCGGCTACAGCGATGTGATCGTCATGCGCCATCCAGAGGCGGGCTCGGTTGCGGAGTTCGCCCAGGCGAGCCGCGTGCCGGTACTAAACGCCGGCGACGGCCCCAATGAACACCCCAGCCAGGCGCTGCTCGACCTCTACACGATCAAGCAGGAAATGGCCGGACACGGGAAGGGCATCGACGGTTTGCGCATCGCCCTGATCGGCGACCTTAGATACGGGCGGGCCGTGCACTCGCTGTGCAAGCTGCTCGGGCACTACGACGACATTGCCTACCACCTCGTTTCGCCGCCCGAGCTGGAGATTCCGCCGGGCATTGCCGACGAACTGGCCGCCAGGGGGCACCGCGTGATGTCTTTCCACCAGCTCGAGTCCGGCATCCACAATGTCGACATTCTCTACGTCACCCGAACCCAGGAAGAGCGGTTCCCGAACCAGGACGAGGCGGACCGCTACCGGGGCCTGTTCCGGCTGAACCAGGCGGTCTATACGCAGAACTGCGAGCCCAACACGGTGATCATGCACCCCCTGCCCCGGGATTCGCGCAGTGCTGCCCAGGAACTCGACGCGGACCTGGACGAAAATCCGAACCTCGCGATATTCCGGCAGACGGACAACGGCGTGATCGTCCGGATGGCCCTGTTCGCGCTGGTACTCGATGTCGCCGGCGACGTGCACGATCACTCGCAGCCCGTCACCTGGTTCACCGCGAAACGGACGCCGGGTTCCGGTTGAGGAGACGGGCTTTAACGAAACAACCGCCAGCATCCCGACGTGCCACGGCGAAATATGCTGAAGGGAATCAGCGGCGACGTTTCGGGCGGCGTTTGGGGACTCTGGGGATTCGTGCCGTCCAGGCTCTCGGCGTGCGCTTGTAGCCTCGGCATTCGGAGAGGAACCTGGCGGCAGCGCGCCAGGCCTTCTCGACGCCGAGGTCATTGACGGAAAACTCGCGCACGTAGGAGAGGCCGTCCACCTGCACCTGCACGCGGAATGCCGGCGACGGCCGGTAAATG
>JAPOON010000520.1 GCA_026713405.1 Gammaproteobacteria bacterium | reverse complement strand
GTGGCGGTTTCCCGTGGGGTGGGGGGGGGGGGGGGGGGGGAGCGAGCGCCCGCCGTACCCGCCGGCGCTGACCGGAATGCGCGGCAACCATCCCGGGTCGTTCGAGATCGCGCACGGGCTGTCGCGGTATGGGGCCACCTGGCCGCGGCCGGATCGGCTCACTGACGATACCTACGACCTGGTGGTGGTCGGCGGCGGCATCTCGGGCCTGTCGGCGGCCCTGTTTTACCGGCAGCGCGCCGGTGCGCAGGCAAAAATACTGGTGCTCGACAATCACGACGACTTCGGCGGGCACGCGAAGCGCAACGAATTCGACGTCGGCGGCAAGCGGCTGATCGGTTACGGCGGCAGCCAATCGATCGATACGCCGGGACGCTACTCGAAGGCCGCCCGGCAACTGCTGCGCGATGTCTCCATCGACACCGGGCGATTCTATGACTACTTCGACCAGGAATATTACCGTCGCCGAGGCCTCGGGCGCGCCATCTACTTCAGCGCTGAAGCCTACGGCGCCGACAGCGTTCATCCGAACGTCACCTGGGACTTCCGCGGCGGCGAGCTGCAGAACATTGCGGAATCGGTAAGCGCCTACCCGCTGACCGAAGAGACCCGCAGGAGCCTTGAGCGCCTGCTCACCGAAAATGTCGACTACCTGGAAGGCCTGAACCGGGCCCAGCGCATCGATGCGCTGCGCGCCATGAGCTACACGGACTTCCTGGGGCGCCATGCCGGTGTGACCCGGGAAGCGGCGACCCTGTTCCGCGACATGACCCGGGGATACTGGGGCGTCGGCTGGGATGCGCTCTCGGCGCTGGAGGCGCATCGCCTCGGCATGCCGGGCACCGGTAGCCTCGGCATCGGCAAGCTGGAGAACGAGGCGCCGGTTCGTGACGAGCCCTATATCTTCCACTTTCCGGACGGCAACGCGGGGGTGGCGCGGGCCCTGGTCCGGCAACTGATCCCGCAGGCCGTGCCCGGCAGTTCCATGGAAGACCTGGTGCTTGCACGGGTCGATTACGGCCTGCTGGACAGGCCGGCGAACGGCACGCGGATCCGGCTGAACAGCACGGCCGTGAACGTCGGCCACGCTGACCGCGACCGCCATGTGGACGTCACCTACGTACACAACGGCGAGGTGTGCCGGGTACGGGGCAGGCACGCGATACTCGCCTGCTACAACGAGATGGTCCCGCACCTGTGTTCCGAGGTGCCCAAGGCGCAGCAGGCAGCCATCGCCTATGCAACCAAGGTGCCGCTGGTCTACATCAACATCGCGGTGCGCAACTGGAAGGCCTTCGAGAACCTGGGCTACGAGAGCTTCTACGTGCCGCAGGGCTTGTTGATGCACTCCTTCGGCATGGACTTCCCGGTGAGCATGGGCGGCTATGAATTCACGCGGAAATCGAGCGAGCCGACCGTCATTCACGGCACCTACGTTCCGACCGACCCGGGCAAGGGGCTGACGGCGCGGGAACAGCACATTGCCGGGCGCCGGCAGCTCTACGAACAGACGTTCGATGAATTCGAGCGCAAGATCGTCCGCCAGCTGAGCGGCGCGCTGGAAGGCGGCGGGTTCGACGCGGCGCGCGACATTGCCGCCGTCACGGTCAACCGCTGGCCCCACGGCTACGCCTACGAGTACAACGAGTATTCCGATCCGCCGGAATACGGCCGCTACAACGGTCCGCACATCGCCGGGCGCGCGCGCATCGGGCGCATTTCTATCGCCAACTCCGATGCATCCGCCTACGCCTACGTGGACGGCGCCATCGATGCGGCGGACCGGGCCGTGAACGAACAACTCGGCATCGCATGATGAACGGGACGATCGTCGACGCGGCCCGGGCGTCCGGACACGGCGACTGTTCGTGAGCGATCCGCGACCGATGGCCGGCGGGTCGAAAACTCCCCCGGATCCCTGGATGCGCGAAGCGCTGCGGGACGGTTTCCGCTGCCTCGCGGCCGGTCGGCTGGACGCAGCCTCGGCCTGCTGCAAGCGGCTGCTCGGCGCCAAGCCCGACCTGGTGGAGGCGCACTTCCTGGTCGGTCTCATCGCCATCGAAATGAGGCAGACGGGTACCGCGATCAGCGCCTTCGGGTCGGTTACGAAACTCGAACCGGAGCACGGCGCCGCCTGGGCGAACCTGGCGCGGCTTTTCATGCTTCCCGGGCAGGCGGCGCGGGCGGACGCGGCCCTGGAAAAAGCCGCCGTGCATCACGACGGCAATCCGATGGTGCTGGATCTGATCGGCTCGGTGTACAGCTTGCTGGGCGACCAGGCCGAAGCATCGCGCTGGATAGAGAAGGCCGTGCACAAGGCGCCGGACCACGTGCCGTTTCTCGTGAACCAGGCGAACAACCACGTTTTTCTCGGCGCCGTGGATCAGGCACAAGCGGTACTGGACAGGGCGCTCGACCTGCAGCCGGGCAACCCCAACGCGCACTGGATTCTTGCCAATGTACGCAGGGCCCGGGACCGCGCGCACGTCGACCGGTTGCAGGAACTGTTGCGCGAGGGTCACCGCAATCCGCGCGCACTCGCGTTTCTGTATTACGGCCTCGGCAAGGAACTCGAAGACCTCGAGCAATGGGAGGAAGCGTTCGATGCGTTCAGGCGCGGCGCGGAGGCCCGCCGCAGCACTATCGAGTTCGACGAGAAGGCGGAGGTCGACATGTTCCGGGCTTTCGGGCAAACCTTCACGCCGGAATGGTTCGCGCGGGAAGGCACCGCACACGACGACCCGTCTCCGATCTTTGTCGTCGGGCAGCCGAGAACCGGCACCACGCTTGTCGAGAGAATCATCACCAGCCATTCCCAGGTGCATTCCGCCGGCGAGTTGCGGCAGTTCGGAACCTGTGTTCGCCGATTGTCGGACTACCGGGAACCGACACGGTATTCCGCAAGGCTGGCGCGGCGCGCCGCCCCCGGCACCTGGGGGGAACCGGGACCGGCCCCCCCCGCTGCTCTGCTCGCCGTTCTTGGCTTTTCCGGGGGGGGGGACGTCCAAGCCGATC
>JAPOON010000519.1 GCA_026713405.1 Gammaproteobacteria bacterium | reverse complement strand
TCGGCCCGGTGGTCACGTTTTCCTTCCCGTAAACGCGCTCCAGCGTAGGCACCATGGCCGCGGTGAGCTCCGGATCGTTGTAGGTAACCGGCACGCCACGGTCAATGGTGACGTTCACCTCGGCACCGAGGGCGCCGCCGACACTGGTCGCGATCTCACGAACCTGCCGGTGGATCAGTTCGCGGGTTTCCACATCGTAGGTTCTGATCGTTCCGGTGAGCTTCGCCCGGTCGGGCACGATGTTGAAGCGCATGCCGCTCTCGAAGGTACCCACCGTAACAACCGCGGGAGAAACCGTGATGTCCACCTGCCGGCTGACGATGGTCTGCAGGGCCGTGACGATCTGCGCCCCGGCAACGATCGGGTCCACGCCCTCCCAGGGACGGGCGCCGTGGGTCTGCTGGCCGACGATATCGATCTCGTAGCTCTGGGCACTGGCCATGGCGCCGCCCGAGCGGTAACTGGCGACACCCACCGTTCCCGCCTGGAAGACGTGCAGGGCGAAGATCGCATCGACATCCGGATTCTCCAGGACGCCCTCCCTTATCATCACCTCCGCCCCGCTTTCCTCACCCGCGGGCGCCCCCTCCTCGGCTGGCTGAAAGATGAACTTCACGATGCCCGGCAGTTCTTCCCGCAATCCGGTGAGTACGCTCGCGACGCCCATCAGGATGGCGACGTGGTTGTCGTGACCGCAGGCGTGCATGACGCCGACTTCCTTGCCGAGATAGTCGGCGGTGACCTTGGAGGCGTATGGCAGGCCAGTCTGTTCCACCACGGGCAAGGCGTCCATGTCGGCCCTGAGCGCCACCACCGGGCCGGGCTTGCCCCCGCGCAGGACACCGACCACGCCCGTGTTGGAGACGCCGGTGGTGACCTCCAGACCCAGGTCGTTCAGGTGGGCGGCGACCAGCTTGGCGGTGCGGTATTCGCGGTTTGACAGTTCCGGATGCTCATGCACATCCCTGCGCCAGGCGACCACCTGCGCTTCGACGGCTGCCGCGGCCTCATCGATCGCGCCGTAAAACTCGTCGGCGTGGGCCTGACCCGCCGCGGCCAGGCCGCAAAGCAGCGTTATGAGAGCGGTTGCCCTGCCGAGCCGCGTCAAGGGCCCGCGGTGCAGCCGAGGTCCGGCGGAGTTCGTCTCCAATGCAGTCAATCCGGAAGCGACGGGCACACCGGTGCAATGCCGACCTTTCATCATCGTCCTCACCAAATCCATGGATCACCGCATGGTAACCCAACCGGGGCGCCCATGGCGTTGCGTTGCTCCCTGCACCCGCCGCGACCATAATGCCGTCCCCGCAGGTGAACCGGAGAAACCCCGATGGAATTCGACATCGCCATGACCGATGCGCTGCTCAGCACCACCCGAGCGGTACGCAAGCGCCTGGACCTCGAGCGGCCCGTGCCGCGGGCGATCATCGATGAATGCCTGGAACTCGCCGTGCAGGCCCCCACCGGCTCGAACTCCCAGACCTGGCGCTGGGTTGTCGTCGACGATGCCGAGAAGCGGCGGGCCCTGGCCGACATCTACCGCAAAGGGGCCGCACCCTACCTGGCCGGCGCCCTGGACCAGGCAGAGGATGCGCAGAGCCAACGGGTATTCGACTCCGCCATGTACCTGATGGACCACCTGGAAGAGGTGCCCGTGCACGTCATCCCCTGCGTGGCGGGCCGGCCGGAAGGAAACATGCCCGTCACGCTGCTGGGCGGCCTGTTCGGCTCCATCTTCCCCGCGGTGTGGAGCTTTCAGCTTGCACTGCGCGCCCGGGGGCTGGGCTCGACACTCACCACACTGCACCTCATGGAAGAATCGGCGACCGCCGAACTGCTCGGCATTCCGGACGATGTCATGCAGGTCGCCCTGTTGCCGGTGGCCTATACGAAGGGCACCGACTTCAAGCCGGCCAGGCGCCCGCCGGTGGCGAAGATCACCCATTGGAACCAGTGGTAACGGCTCCCGGACCCGAATCGATGGGAGCCCCGGACGGACAAAGCGACACGGGTGCGGGCGGCCCGTCGGCCGGTTCGGGTTCCGGGGTTCGGCCGGACCTGCCGGCCTCGAAAGAGCGGGCAGGCTGGAGGTTCATCGCTGCGTGGATCGCTTTTGCGATCACCCTGATACTGACCGTCTGGCTGGGCGTCGAGATCGTACTTGAGACCAAGGGGTTCGGCTGACAGTTTCCGCCCCGGTGCGGAGATTTTTCGGGACACCTTTTTGGAATTTGCTCTCCAAAGCGCCGAGTGGGCATGCGGGACTTCCCATCGAGGGCATTCAGTCAGGCGTTACGGTAACCTTGCAGGGAGGCCCGCCAACAGGGTCTCTGCACGGGCAGTCATCTCCCGTTCCATTGTTTCCATGGTTTCGACCAGGCGGAACTGCGTTGTCGCTCGCTTGAGGTTTTCGCCCGGGCTGGCTGTCCTGAAGTAGACATCGCCCTGGAGATGGTCCGTAAGAAACCGGACCCCGAGCATGAACGTGGTGTAACGGGGGGCGAATACCAGGTCTTCCGCTGTCGCGGCCACGCCGGCTTCTCCCAGGTATCCCCGTGCCGCGGCCTCGAATCGCGCGGGGTGAGGGCGATTGCCCGACATCGAGCGGACCAGGTCGCCAAATTCCCACGCCCAGTTGCCCCACATGACCGTGTCCAGGTCCAGGACACCGGCTGCATTGCCCGCCCCGTCCAGCACCAGGTGCTCGATTCTGCAATCCCCATGGATGTAGCCGGTGCGCTTTTGGAACCGGTCGGCGAGCGTGCGCCCGGCGTCCACCGCCGCGGCGAGATCCGCCGGTGCGCCCCCGCAGCTATCGAATTCGTCCAGGTAGTGGCCGAGTTGCAGGAAGCCCGGGATGCTGTCTTCGAGCCGCGGGCCTTCAAGGTCCTGCAGCCAGCGGTAGGTCCGGCCGAAGCCGGTTCCGGCAACGAAGGCGTGGTGGTCGTTTTCAACGGAGGTCAGTGCGCTGGCTCCCGGCAGATAGGTCCACAGGCGCCATGTTTCGCCGGCGACCTTGGCAAAGGACCTGCCTGCGGCGGTCGGAACCAGGGGGGGCGCCCAGGCGCGCTGCTTTCGGGAAAGGTGGTCGGACACCCGGGCGACATTTTCCATGAGCAGGTCCGTATCGCGGAACACCGAGCCGTTTACCTTCTGTAATACCAGGGGGTCGCCGTCTCCCTGGGCGAGAAAGGTATCGTGGATCAACCTCTCGCCGACGGGCCGGATTTCCGCGGCGAGACGCCAGGCCGCCAGCAGCACCTCCCGCGGACTCATCGCCGCTCCAGCCAGGCCACGACGGCCGGCGCCACCGCCACGAGGTACTCGCCTGCCGGCGTCGCCGCGGCCGCCGCCGTCGCACGGGCCGCAGCCGGTTCGGCCCGGCCGTCGAGCACATCGACAACGGTCGACAGCAGCTCCGCCAGCTTGCCCAGCGGCGCCTCGAGTTCGGGCAGGAAATCTGCGGAACCGCAGATTGCCGACAGCCGTTTGCACTCGTCGCGCAAG